>NZ_JBHYIK010000036.1:61842-94408 GCF_042739735.1 Amycolatopsis sp. NPDC059027
CTCACAAAACCCACAAATACGGTGTTTCAAAACCTCCTATCGGGCACTGTTCACGGGGGGGCGGGCTGTCTGCGAGACCCCCCCCCCCCCGACCTCGCACCCCCGTGCTGTGAAGAAAATTCAGAACTGCGGCAGCGACTCGCCCTGGACGGCCTCGATGTCCAGCTCGACCTTCACCGTCGTCCCGATCGCCGCGACCCCGGCCCGCACCATGGCGTTGTAGTTGATCGCGAACTCGTTGCGGTGCAGTTGCGTTTCCGCGTGGAACGCCGCGCGCACCCCGCCCCACGGATCCGGCCCGTAGCCGCCGTAGGTCAGGTCCAGCTCGACCTGCCGCTTTTCCCCGTGCAGCGTCAGCTCACCCGCCAACGTCCACGAGTCGGCACCGCGCTGGCGCAGCCCGGTGCTCGCGAACGTGATCACCGGGTACTTGTCGACGTCGAGGAACTCCGCCGAGCGCAGGTGATCGTCGCGCATCTTGATCCCCGTGTCGATGCTCGACGCCCCGATCTCGGCGTACACCGAGGAGCGCTCCGCCGGACGTCCGACGTCGATCCGGCCGCTCACCTCCGGGAACCGCGCCTTGATGCTCGCGATGCCCAGATGCCGCGCGGTCACCACGACCGACGAGTGCATCGGGTCGATCGTCCACGGCCCGGCCGGCGGCAGCTCGACCGCGTCCGCGAGCGGGGCCAGCACGACGTCGCCGAGCGACGCCGAGCCGTTCGAGCCGACCAGCGCGGTCCGCGCGACCGGCCCGTACCCGGCCGCCGTGACGACGACGGTGTACCCGCCAGGGGGCAGCGACTCGACCGCCACCGCCCCCTTCGTGTCCGTCTCCTCCCGCGCGACCTGACGGCCTGCCGGGTCGGTCACGGTCAGCACCGCGTGTTCCACCGCCCAGCCCTCGGCCGTGCGGATCGACGCTCGCAGCCCGCTCACGACCGGTCGACCAGCTCGTCGAGTGCCTGGTCGTAGCTGAGCCGGACGTCGTGGGCCGCTTCGCCGTCCGACAGCTCGACCCGGCTCGTGGCGGGCGGGTAACCGCTCGCCACCACCGTGTAGGCACCAGCGGGCAGATCACTCACCACGTAGTGACCCTCGGCGTCCGTTCGCGCCACCGCCGCGACGTTGCCGCTCTCGTCGAGCACGGTGATCCGCGCGTCCGGCACGATGCGGTCGCCGTCGGTCCGCGCGATGCCGGTGAGCAGCACGGCCCCGGTCAGCTCGACGTCGTGACGCAGCACCCCGCTGTCCGGCACGGTCAGCGTCACCGCCACCGGCCGGTAGTGCGGACCGGCCGCGACCAGCGTGTACCGCCCCGCCCCGACGCCGGCGAACGAGTAGAGCCCGTCCTCGCCGGTGATCGACGCGCCGTTGACCTCGCCGCGTTCGTCGGTCAGCGTCACGGTCGCGTTCGCCAGCGGCGTGCCGCGACCGGCCGCCCGGACCACGCCGGTCAGCTCGCCCGAGCCGGTCAGCGTGACGTCCAGCTTGGCAGGGCCGCCGCTGACGACGACGCTCGAGGCCTGCGGCTGGTGCCCGTTCGCCGCGACGATCAGCACGTACGTGCCGGGACCGGTGGTCGGGACCGAGTAGCTGCCGTCGGCGTTCCCGGTAGCCCGCGCGACCTGGTGGCCGCGCTGGTCGATCAGGGTCAGCGCGGCACCGCTGACGTTGGTGCCGTCCTGCCGCCGGACGTGCCCGGTGATCGGCGGACCACCGGCGCCCACGGGCAGGTCGGAGCCTGCGGACGCCGAAATCGGCATCGGCAGCGCTCCCGACACGGCCTTGTAGTCACCCTTGCCGTTGCCGTTCAGCGCGTGCTTTCCGGCGCCGACCAGCGCGGGTTCCCTCGGCGTCTCGGCGACCGGGGCGACCGGCTCGACGATCTCGGTCGGCTCGTCGTCCATCTCCAGCAGCGCTTCGCCGCCTTCCACGGCAGCTGCCGCCGCCGAAGGACCGCCGACCAGCGGGATCTCCTTCATGAACAGCAGCACCAGCGTGGCGAGCAGGGCCACGCCACCGGCGACGTAGAACACCGTGGTGATCGAGTCGGTGAACCCGATCAGCACCGGGGTCCGGATGTCCGGCGGCAGGTTCTGGATGCCGCTCGTGTTGCTCTGCAGGTCGGCGAGGTTCCCGCCGCCCCCGGCGGGCATGCGCCCGCCGAACGCCTTGGTGATGTTGCCCGGCAGGACGTTGAACAGAATCGTCAGGAACACCGCGACACCCGCGGTACCACCGATCTGCCGGAAGAACGTCGCCGCCGCGGTCGACACGCCCATGTCGCTGCGCGGGCCCGCGTTCTGCACCGCGATGATCAGCGTCTGCATGCACTGACCGAGGCCGAGGCCGATGATCGCCGCGGCGACCAGCGGGTGCCAGAGCGCCGAGTCGTACTTGACCTGCGCGAAGAGGAACGCGCCCCCGGCGATCAGGATCGTGCCGACGATCGGGAAGACCTTGTAGCGTCCGGTCGAGCCGGTGATCTTGCCGGACACCACCGAGCTGAACATGATGCCCGCCATCAGCGGGAGCATCAGCAGCCCGGACTCGGTCGGCGTGTAGCCCTGCACAACCTGCATGAACTGCGGGATCATGGTGATCGCGCCGAACATCGCCACACCGACGATGACACCGCCGATGATCGCCACGGTGAACGTCGAGTTCTTGAACAGCCGCAGCGGGATCAGCGCGGCGTCCTTCATCAGCTTCTCCACCACGATGAAGGCGATGACGCCGACACCGCCGATGACGTAGCAGAGGATCGCCTTCTGGTCGCCCCAGCCCCACTTCTGGCCCTGCTCGGCCACGATCAGGAACGGCACGACGGCGACGACCAGCGTCAGCGCGCCCCACCAGTCGATCTTGTGGTCGTGGCGCTGGTGCGGCACGTTCAGGACCTTGGCGACGACGAACAGCGCGATGACGCCGATCGGCACGTTGATCAGGAAGACCCAGCGCCAGCCGTGCAGGCCCGCGAGGTTGTCGATGCCCGCGAAGAAACCGCCAAGCACCGGGCCGAGCACGGTCGACAGGCCGAACACGGCCAGGATGTAGCCCTGGTACTTCGCCCGCTCACGCGGCGGCACGATGTCACCGAGGATGGTCATCGCCAGCGACATCAGACCACCGGCGCCGAGCCCCTGCACCGCGCGGAACGCGGCCAGCTCGTACATCGACGTCGAGAACGTCGACGCCGCGGAGCCGACCACGAAGATGCCGATCGCGGCCAGGTAGAACGGCTTGCGGCCGTAGATGTCGGACAGCTTGCCGTAGATCGGCGTGACGATCGTCGAGGTGATCAGGTACGCCGTGGTCGCCCACGCCTGCAGATCGAAGCCGTGCAGGTCGTTGGCGATCTTGACGATCGAGGTACCCACGATCGTCTGGTCGAGCGCGGCGAGGAACATGCCGCACATCAGGCCGCTCAGGATCGTGACGATCTGGCGGTGAGTCAGTCTTGGCGCTTCGTCGTGTGACGCGCTTTGTGGTGGTTTCTCAGTGGTCGCTGTCATGCTTCGGGCCCCCTAGCCCTGTGTCGCCGGGTCGGAGTCGGCGATGTGTGGAAGGCTCTTTTCGATCCCCGAGTTGAGCCGGTTGAACAGTTTGTTGAGGCTCTGGCGGTCCTCTTCGGGCCAATCCCCGAGTACCTCGGCAAGCCACTGGTTACGCTGCTTGCGGTTCTCTTCGAACACCCGCAGTCCCTCCGCGGTCGGCGCGAGCAGGCAGGCCCTGCCGTCCTCCGGATCCGCCTGCCGCTCGACGAGACCGTGCTGGACCAGTGAGCTGCTCTGCCTGCTGACCGTCGAAATCTCGGCGTGCATCATCTCGGCGAGCTTGCTGGTCCGCTGGGGGCCTTCGTGGATGAGCGTGAAGAGGATCGCGTAGGCGGCTCGCTCGATCCCGTCCGGTCCCTGCTTCGACACCTGGGACTTCGCCTTGTTGATCAAGCGGACGAGGCGCACGAGCTCATGACCGAGCTGATCGGCGACGTCCAGCTCGGACTTGGGCCTGGTGGTGCCGTTGTTCATTGGCATGGTGTCTTCCCCGCGGTCCCGGCCGTTGATTGGCCCCTGCAACTAGTTGCCTAGAGCAAGAGTGTGCCTAGACGGACGAAACCGCAAGCGGTTATGACTGCGGTGTGTCACAAGCCACTTTAGTTGCCACATGCAAGCAGATTATTCGTGTCCGATCGTCCTATTCATCCCTTGTGGAAAACCTGGACCCGGGTTGTGCGCGTAGGCTCGCTCGTGATTCGTCCGGGTGAATTGGGGGCTCGTGGTGAAGGTGTCTCAGGTGCGGCGCTGGGTGTTCCGCAGGCATTCCAACCCGTGGAGCGCGTGGACTCGCTGGCTGACCACCCCGCTGGTGCTCGTCCCGATCTGGAACCGTGACTGGCGGCAAGGCGCGGTGGTTGCCGCGTGGCTGGCCGCGAACCCCGTCGTCTTCCCGGAGCCGCGCGACGACAAGGCGTTCGCCACGCGCGCGATGCTCGGCGAAGAACTGTGGGTCGTCCGGCGCCCGCGTGACGCTGCGATGGCGAGCAACGCGGCGGGGATGGCGCTCGGCGTGCTCGCCGTGGTGGCGGCGCGGCGACGCCGGCTGGGGCTCACCGTTGTCGCGACCGTCGCGGAGATGGCTCTGCTGATGTTCTACTGGCGCCAGATGGCTGCTTACTACGACGAAAACCACGGTACGGGGAACAACGACGCCGCCGAAGTGGCTTGATGCCGGTATGAGCGAAGCTTGCGCGCGAATCATGGATGTCATGCGCCAAAAGGGATTGAACGCTGTCTCGCGGAGCGAGGCGATCGCATGAGCGATGCGCTTTACGACTTCCTCGGCTCTGCCAAGCGCGGGGTGCTGGCCACGATCAAACGCGACGGTCGTCCCCAGCTGTCCACGGTCACGCACCACTACGACCCCGAGACCAGGACCATCCAGGTCTCGATCACCGAGCCCCGCGCCAAGACGAAGAACCTGCGCCGCGATCCCCGTGCCACCTATCACGTGAGCAGCGAGGACGGCTGGAGCTTCGCCGTCGCGGAGGCCACCGCCGAGCTCACGCCGCCCGCCGCGGCCAAGGACGACGCGACCGTCGAGGGGCTCATTGCCCTGTACCGCGAGGTCGCGGGCGAGCACCCCGACTGGGACGAGTACCGCGAGGCCATGGTCGCCGACCAGCGTGTACTGCTGACACTGCGCGTCACGCACGTTTACGGCCAGGTGCGCTGACGTCGCGAAAGCGTCGTTCGGGGCATGCTCAGCGTCCCGGGACGAGGGGCCGAGGGGATGCCTTTGGCGCGCGAGCTGGATCTCCCTCAGGACGCATCAGCCCAGGTCGGCGATGTCTCAGCGGTGTCGCGAACGACGCGTTGAGGACGTTCACTGTCTCGAACGGAGCGTTCGAGACATCGCGATTGCCGCGACCGGCGCAGCGGGCCGCGACCAGGTCGGTCCGTTCGCGACGTTCGATGGTGTCCGGTAGTCGGTCGGCGTGGCCGGTGCTGAAGGACGCAGTGCTGCCGGACGCACTGAAGGCGTCCTTCAGTCGTCCCGGATCCGCCGTTCGCGGGACCGGCTCGGCCCTCGCGGCGGGAACCGGTCAGATCTGCGCTTCGATCCGGCTGATGATGGCGTCGACCTGGCCGAGGATCGGGCTCTCCTTGCCCTCCATCGCGGCCCGCAGCCACAGGCCGTCGCCGACCAGCACCACGAGTTCGGCCGTCAGCGGATCGTCCACCTCGGCCACCATGACCTCGCGGACGGCCGCCGAGCAGCGTCGCAGGGTCTCGCTCACCCGTGGCTCGGTGGACAGCAGCAGGATGGCGGCCGTCATCGTCCGGTTCAGTGGCACGTTCTCGGCCACGTCCGTGATGGTCGAACGCAGGTAGTAGCGCACCACTCCCTCCGGCGCCTGTCGCGCCAGTTCGAGATCCTCCTCGTTGAGCCTGGCCAGCCGTTCCAGTAGCCCGTCGACCAGCGCGTCCTTCGAGCCGAAGTGGTACAGCAGGCCACCCTTCGAAACGCCGGCCTGTGCCGCGACCCCCTCCAGTGTGGCGACTCCGGGGCCTTGGTCGATCACCACTTGCTCGTAGGCGTCGAGGATGCGTTCACGGGCGGAGGGCTTCGGCATGCGTTTGACTATACCGTCCGGACGGTATAGTGTCGAGACACCTGCGAAACTGCACCGTCTGGACGGTGCAAGAAAGGATGAGTGCGCCATGCCGTCGCTGGAGCGAGGGCGCAAGCGTTGGTGGGCGCTGGCGGTGCTGGCCCTCCCGACACTGCTGATCAGCGTGGACATGACGGTCCTCGGCTTCGCGCTGCCGTACCTGAGCGAGGACCTCGCGCCGAGTGGTGCCGAACAGCTGTGGATCGTCGACATCTACTCGTTCGTGCTCGCCGGGCTGCTCGTGTTCATGGGCACCCTCGGTGACCGCGTCGGGCGGCGGAAGCTGCTGCTCACAGGTGCTGTCGCGTTCGGTGTCGCTTCGGTGCTCGCCGCGTTCTCGACGTCCCCGCTGATGCTCATCCTGGCCCGCGCGCTGCTCGGTGTCGGTGGCGCGACCCTGATGCCCTCGACGTTGTCGCTGCTGCGGGGGATCTTCACTGATGACCGGGAGCGCCGGATCGCGATCGCGGTGTGGAGTTCCGCGTTCTCCGGCGGGATGGCGCTCGGCCCGGTCGTCGGTGGCTGGCTGCTCGGCCACTTCTGGTGGGGCTCGGTCTTCCTGATCAACGTGCCGGTGATGGTGCTGCTGCTGATCGCGGGCCCGTTCCTGCTGCCGGAAGCCCGTGACCCGAGCCCGGGCAGGTTCGACCCGCTCTCCGCTGTCCTGTCGCTGGCGACGGTGCTGCCGGTGGTCTACGGCATCAAGGTCCTCGCGACTGAGGGCTTCTCGGTCGTCGCGGTGCTGGGCATCCTCGTCGGTGCCGGGTTCGGCGTGGTGTTCGTGCGTCGTCAGCGGGCTCTCGAATCGCCGATGATCGACCTCGCGCTGTTCGCGAACCCGCGGTTCACCGGATCCGTGGTGACGAACCTGCTCGCCGTGTTCGCGCTGTCCGGCCTGCTGTTCCTGGTGCCGCAGTACCTGCAGCTCGTGCTCGGCAAGTCGCCGCTGGAGGCGGCGCTCTGGGTGCTGCCGTCGAGTGCGGCCAGCGTCCTCGGCGCGATGGCCGCGGTGTGGTTCGCCAAGCGGTTCCGGGTGCCGGTGCTGGTCTCCGGCGGTCTGGTCGTCGCCGCGATCGGCTGCGTCGTGCTCGCCGCGGCCGGGGTGGAGTCCGGTCTGGCGGCGGTGGTGATCGGGTTCGTCGTGGTCGGCGGTGGTGTCGCCTTGGCCGACACCCTGACGAACGACATGATCATCAGCGCGGCCCCGGCGGAGCGCGCCGGTGCGGCGTCGGCGATCTCCGAGATGGGCTTCGAGCTCGGTGGTGCGCTCGGCACGGCGATCCTCGGCAGCGTCGCGACGGCGGTGTATCGCGGCGGGCTGCCGGCGGGTACGCCGGAGGCCGCGCGCGAGACGCTCGGTGGTGCGGTCGCGACGGCTCAGCAACTCCCCGCCGACCAGGCAGGCGCGTTGCTGGGGGCCGCCAAGGAGGCGTTCGTGAACGGGCTGAACATCACCGCGCTGGCTGCCACGGCCGTGTTGGTCTATACGGGTGTTCAAGCCTTGATTCTGCTAAATCGGAAAAGTAATTCCGCTGTGCGGACAGAATCGGGCTTACGATGAGGGTATGAGCAACGACGCCCTCATCGCCCGGCTCCGTGACCAGGTCGGCAAGGACGCGGTCCTCACCGACGTCGACGTCCTTGCCTCCTACTCGCGGGACATGATGCCGCTCGCCCCCTCCGGCAAGCCCGTCGCGGTGGTTCTCCCCGCGGACGTCGAGGGTGTGCAGGCGACCGTCCGGGCCTGCGCCGAGGCGAAGGTGCCGATCGTGCCGCGCGGCGCCGGACGCGGGCTTTCCGGCGCCGCGAACGCGATCGACGGCTGTGTCGTGCTGGTGCTGACGAAGCTGGACAAGGTCGTCGAGATCGACGCGGGCAACCGGCTCGCGGTCGTGCAGCCGGGCGTGGTGAACCTGGATCTGCGTAACGCGGTCCAGGAGCACGGGCTGTTCTATCCACCCGACCCGTCGAGCTACGATTGGTGCACGATCGGCGGCAACCTGTCCACCAACGCGGGCGGGCTGTGCTGCGTGAAGTACGGCGTGACCACGGACTCCGTGCTGGGGCTGGAGGTCGTGCTGGCGGACGGCTCGCTGCTCAGGACCGGCAGGCGCACGGTGAAGGGGGTTGCGGGCTACGACCTGGCGCGGCTGTTCGTCGGCAGCGAGGGCACGCTCGGCGTGATCACGCAGGCGACCGTCGCGCTCAAACCGCTCCCGCAGGCACCCGCGACACTCGTCGCCGGGTTCAGTACCACCGAGGCCGCGGGCGAGGCCGTCGCGCGGGTGGTGCGGGAGGGGCTGGTGCCCTCGCTGCTGGAGATCATGGACGCCTCGTCGATCAAGGCGTCCGAGACGTACCTGAACACCGACCTCGGTGCCGGGTCGAACTGCCGGGCGCTGCTGCTCGCCCAGTCCGACGCCGGTGGCGAGGTGGCGCGCCGCGAGCTGGCCGTGCTGGAGCAGATCTGCAACGACTGCGGCGCCGATCTCGCGTACGCCACCGAAGACCTCGAAGAGGGCAAGATGCTGCTTCAGGCACGTCGCGTGGTGCTGACCGCGTTGGAGACGTACGGGGTGTGGCTGACCGATGACGTCTGCGTCCCTCGCACGCGGATCGCGGAGCTGATCAGCGGCTGCGAGCGGATCAGCGAGGAGGTCGGGCTGCGGATCGCCGTCGTCGGGCACGCCGGCGACGGGAACATGCACCCCACGATCGTCTACCAGCCCGACGATCCGGACGAGTTCGCCCGCGCGCACAAGGCGTTCGATGCGATCCTCGACGTGGGGCTGTCGCTGGGCGGCACGGTGACCGGCGAGCACGGCATCGGCAAAATCAAGCGCGACTGGCTCGCCAGGGAGATCGGGCCGGTGGGCTTACGCGTGCATCGGCAGATCAAACAGGCCCTGGACCCGGACAACCTCTTCAACCCGGGCTCGATGTTCTCCCTGGCCTGACGCGCAGGCGGGACTCGGGCGCGAGTGAGGTTTCTCAGCGAGAGAGTTCCTCAGGCGGGGTCGGCTGCCGAGGGGTGCCCTGGGTGCGTCGAGGGCGCCCCTGGGTGCGTCGAGTGCACGTTCCAGCCGTCACGCGAACCTCACGAGTAACACGCGCCCCACAGGTCACGCACACGGAGGTCGTGAAGGACCGCAGCGTGAAATCGCGGATCAGTCGCGGATGCGCGGGATCTGCTGCGTGATCTCGGGGTCCGCCGCGGCGGCCGCGGCGGCGCCCTTCTTCTCGCGGCGGGCCTTGAGGTATTCGAGAACGATCGGGACCACCGACACGAGCACGATCACGATGAAGATCGCGTCGACGTTGTTGGCGATGAAGGGGATACCGCCGAGCAGCGAACCGAGCACGGTGATGCCCGCGGCCCACAGGATGCCGCCGATGACCGTGTAGGTGAAGTAGCGCTTCGGGTCCATCTTGCCGATCCCGGCGATCCAGGTGATGAACGTCCGCACGAACGGGACGAACCGCGCCAGCACGACGGCCTTCGGGCCGTGCTTCTCCAGGAACGCGTGGGTCTTGTCCACGTACTCCTGCTTGAAGATCCGGGAATCCGGCCGGTTGAACAGCTTCGGCCCCACGAAGTGCCCGATGTAGTAGCCGACGACGTTGCCCAGCAGCGCCGCCACCGTCACCAGGACGCACACCAGCCACAGCGGCGCGTCGAGGGTGCCGTTCGCGATGAACAGGCCCGCGGTGAACAGCAGCGAGTCACCGGGCAACACCGGGAAGATGCTGCTCTCGATGAAGATGATCAGGCAGAGCACGGCGATCACCGGCGTCGCCAGCCCGTGCAGGAGGTGCTGCGGGTCCAGCCACGACGGCAGGAGGGACATGGTCGTCACTGTGCTCTGGGCGAGAATCACACCGAAAACGGTACAGGGTGACCCTGAGTGCTTTCACAGGGAGGAACCGCAGGTAAGAGCCGCGTCAAACGAGCGTCAGCAGGCCGATCACCGAACCGGCCGCCAGCCCCAGCAGCAGCGCCAGGAGCAGGATCCAGTGCACCGGCAGCGGCGCGCCCGCCGCGGCCTGCGGCGCGCGGACCGTTTCGGCCTCGGGCACGGGGGCGGGAATCGGCTGTGCGGGGCCCGGCTGGATGGGGCCCGACTGCGTTGGTTCAGGCGCGTCGCCCAGCTCCAGCGCCGCGCGTTCCAGGGACTCCGCGCCCGCGCCGGACAACAGCCCGTAGCGGGGCGGTAACTCCCCTTCGGTGGAAGAAGGCGCGATGAACGCGGCCGACCCCGTCACGGAGCTTTGCTCGGTGCTCTGCTCGGCGACGGGCGTGTGGTCGACCTGCGGCGCGAACACCGCCTGGGCACGCAGGGCGTCGGCCAGCAGCCGCTCCGGGTCCTTCGGCTCGGTCATCCTGCGCGTCTCCCAGGGTCGGGCACGGGTCCTTACGTACTCAAGGTAGCCCGGCCGACCTCCGCGACCCACTCGCCCCGGCGCAGCACCTTAAGCGGACGCAGGTCGTCGTCCAGCACGACGACGTCGGCGGCGAACCCGGTCCGCAGCGAGCCGGTCCGGTTCGCGATGCCGAGCAGCTCGGCGGGCCGTTCGGAGGTCGCGCGGACGGCGTCGAGGATGTGCAGCTTCGCACCGAGCACCAGGTTCCGGAAGGCGTTGTCCATGGTGAGCGTGCTGCCCGCCAGCGAACCGTTGTCGGCGAGCGTGGCGACGCCGTCGTGGACGTCGACCTCCAGCCTGCCGAGGGTGTAGCGGCCGTCGGCGGCGTCGGTGGCCGACATCGCGTCCGTGATCAGCACGGTCCGGTCGCGCCCGGCGTGGGTGGCCGCGAGGTGGACCACGGTCGGGTGCAGGTGCACGAGGTCGCAGATCAGCTCGATGGTGATGCGCTCGTCGTCGAGCAGGACCCCGACCGGGCCGGGCTCGCGGTGGTGTAGCGGGCGCATGCCGTTGAACAGGTGCGTCGCGACCGTGGCCCCGGCCTCGATGGCGGGCAGCAGCTGCTCCTCGACGCCGTCGGTGTGCCCGATCGCGGCGATCACCCCGGACTCGGCGAGCTGGCGGACGGCCTTGATGCCGCCGTGCAGCTCGGGCGCCAGCGTCACCATCCGGATCGCGCCCTGACCGGCACGCAGCAGCTTGTCCACGGTCCCGGTGTCCGGCTCCAGCAGCGCCATCGGGTCGTGCGCACCGCAGCGGGCCTTCGAGATGAACGGCCCCTCCAGGTGAATCCCGGCGACGTCGCCCTGCTCGACCAGCTCACGCAGCACGGCGATCTGCTCGCGCAGGATGTCGACGTGGTCGGAGACCAGGCTGGCGAGCATGGTCGTCGTCCCGTGCCGCCGGTGTGCCTGCACGGCGGTGTGCACCTCGTCCGGGGTGAGGGTGCTGAAGGACGCACCGCCCCCACCGTGGCAGTGCGTGTCGATGAAGCCGGGGACGACCAGCGCCCCGGCGACGTCGACGGCGGGGCCCTCCGGCGGGGTCCCGGAACCCACACCGGCGATCCGCCCGTCGGAGACGGCCAGCCAGCCGTCGTCGAGTACACGGTCCGGGGCGGCAACGCGGCCGCCCGTGATCACGAAATCTCCGGCGCCTCTCACGCGCCCCAGCATATATTGGTCTGGACCAAGCATGGTGCCGCAACTCAGTGATCGGTGTGGTCCAACCGGGCTCAGTGTGGGGCCTGCATCGCCTTTTGCAGTGCTTCCAGCGCCCGGCTGGCGGTCGATTTAACCGTACCTTTGGAAATCCCGGCGGCTTCGGAGATCTCGGCTTCGCTTAGACCACCGTAGTAGCGCAGCACCAGCACCTCGCGCTGGCGGGGCGGCAGCTTCGACAGCGCGCTGACGACGGCCTGGTGCTCGCTCGAGAGCATCGCCAAGCTTTCGGCCGAGCGCGCGTTCACCGCGTGTGGCGGAACGTATTCGCGTGCGGTTTTCCTGCGCCGCAACACACTTCGTGACCCGTTGACCACCGCGGTGCGCAGGTAGCCGACGGCGGCCGCCGCGTCCCGCAACCGGCCCCAGTTGCGGTGGAGCCCGGTGAAGGCCTCCTGGACGACGTCTTCGGCGGTCGCCGGTTCGTCCACGAGCAGGATCGCGAGGCGGACCAGCCGCATCCGATGCTGGCGGTAGAGGTCTTCGAGAGTCAGCGGCGCGGCCGGCTGCGGCGGTGGCGCCGGCCCGTCCAGGACGCGCAGATGGCCGAGGGTCGCCTCGACACTGCGTTCCGCATTGCCTTCGAGCATGAACCCCTGCCTGTCTCGACCCCGACCATGCCGTGCTTCCGGCACCTTCTCTGGCACGCCGTGCTGGCTCGGCGTGCCGCTGCGGTTTCACAGCGTTCGCACAGCTCCCGGCGCAGGACCAGCCTATCGGGTCGGCCCGGCGGTGCCACCGATCGGATGCTGAGATTGCCCTCCCGTCCCCCGGTAACGTCACCAGCGTCACTGCCGCCCGCCCCGGGAGATCCTCATGGCCTGGTACCTCGTCGAGATCCGCTACGTGCAGGAGAAGCTGGCGGAGGTGCGGCCGCGACACCGCGAGTTCCTGCAGGGACTCGCCAAGCAGGGCCGGGTCGCGGTCGCCGGCCCGCTGGGCGACGGCACCGGCGGCATCACGCTCTACCAGGCCGACGACGAGACATCCCTCACCGAGCTGATCAACCAGGACCCGTATCACCTCGAAGGGGTGGTGGCCGAGCGCACGGTGCGTGAGTTCAAGCCGGTCATCGGCGCCTGGTTGCCCGAAGAGTCCTGAAAGTCTGGAAAATCGGGCAGGGTTACAGCTCCAGCGCGGCGTCGCCGCGATCGACGCAGATCCGTACCGAGCCGCCGCCGACGGCGGGCACCGCGCAGGTCCCGCAGAAGCCCTGGCGACACGAATAGGGCACATCGGGCATAACGTCCCGTACGACGTCCAGTGTGGACCGATCCGCGGGCACGTCCAATACCAGGCCGGACCGTCGAAGCTCGACTTGGAACGGCTTTCCGCCCACGATCGGCGGCGTCGAGAACCGCTCGAAGTACACCGCTGAGGCGCCGGTCATCGCCAGATCCACCCGGACGCCGGTGATCATCGGCACCGGCCCGCAGCAGTACACCGACGCCCCGTCCGGCATCCCTTCGAGCAGTTCCGCGCCCGACGCCGGGATGCCGTACTCGGTGTCCGGCCGGATCCGGACGCGCTCCTCGCCGTAGGAGGCCAGCTCGTCGAGGAAGGGCATCGACGCGCGGGAACGTCCTGTGTAGACAAGCCGCCAGTCGGCGCCGAGCGCGTCGGCCCGGCGCACCATCGGGAGGATCGGCGTGATCCCGATCCCGCCCGCGACGAACAGATAGTGCGGCGCGGTCACGAACGGGAAGGCGTTCCGCGGCCCGCGAACGGTCACTTTCGCGCCCGCGCGCAGCGTATGCACCTCGGACGACGCGGTGCCGATCCGCCGCACCGCGATCCGGTAGGTCGTGCGGTCGTCGGGGTCTCCGCACAGCGAGTACTGCCGCATCGCGCCGGACGGCAGCACGAGGTCGATGTGCGCGCCCGGCCGCCACGCGGGTAGCAGGCCACCGGAAGGCGGGACCAGCCGCAGGCTCACGACCTCGTCGGCCTCGGCACGCACGGCGTCGACCCGAAGCGTCAGGTTCCGGTCGACGGCGCGGACCGGGGTGCGGCGGCGTCCGCTGAACTCGCTGAGCCGCCGGTACACCGCGGCCGCACCGGCCAAAAGGGACAGTGCGCGGTCGGTGCCCGGTCCGCCGTAGAGCCGCTGCGGGAGGCTCACTTCGGCGCGTCGGCCGCCTGCGCGGCCGGCGAACTCGCCAGGTAGGCCACGGCCTGTTCGGTGTTGCCCGTTTCGGTCGGGTGGTAGCTCCGGCGGAAGTACGGCCGGATCTCCCGCAGCAGCTGCCTTCCGGTGGGCAGCAGGCCCTTCTTGGCCGCCTTGCGGTAGGCGCGGAAACTCGCCTTGCCCGGCGACGTCGGGTCATTGCGCATCAGGAACCTGGTGCCCCGCACGAAAATCCACGCCAGCGCCGGGGTCACCACGGCCATGCTTCGCACCCGCCGGGTGTAGCGCTGGTCGAGATGACGGAAGAGGTCGTAGGCGACGGAGCGGTGCTCGACCTCTTCGGCGCCGTGCCAGCGCAGCAGGTCCAGCATCGTCGGGTCCGCGCCCGCCTCGTCCAGCGCTTTCGCGTCCAGGACCCACTGGCCGAGGAACGCGGTGTAGTGCTCGATCGCGGCGATGACGCCGAGCCGTTCGACAAGCCATTCCTCGGCGGCCTTGCCGGTCAGGTCCCGATCGCCGAGCAGCTTGCGGAACAGCCATTCCATCTGCGCGATATACGGCCGCACATGCAGTCCGGCGGCTTCGAGGTGCTCCGCCGCGCCGTCGTGGGCCTCGGCGTGCATCGCCTCCTGGCCGATGAAGCCGAGGACGTCCTCCTTGAGCCGTTCGTCGCGGATCAGCGGCACGGCCTGCTTGAACACCTCGACGAACCAGCGCTCGCCCTCGGGCAGCGCGATGTGCAGCACGTTGATCGTGTGGGTCGCCTGTGGCTCGCCGGGAATCCAGTGCATCGGCAGCGACGCCCAGTCGAACTTGACGTCGCGCGCGTGCAGGACGATCTGCTCGTGGTCCTCCGCCGACGTATTTCCTCCCGCGGAGGCGGCATTGGACGCTGCCGCGGCGGTCACCGAGCCCGTCCGGAAAGCTCGTAGTCGCTCGGGTCGACCTTGCGGGTCTCCAGCCAGTAGCGCCAGGTGAACCCGGGCCAGATCGTGCGGTTGACGCCCTTCGCGTCGAGGTACCAGCTCTTGCAGCCGCCCTGTGTCCAGACGCCCTTGACCAGCTTGTCCTGGATCTCGGCCTGGAACTGGTCCTGCACGCTGGGCCGGACGTTCAGCGCCGCGGCGTCCCGCGAGTCGGCGAGCTTGATCGCGTCGACGACGTACCGGGACTGCGATTCGATCATGAACACCACGGAGTTGTGTCCCAGCGCGGTGTTCGGGCCGAGCAGGAAGAACAGGTTCGGGAAGCCGGAGACCGTGATGCCCTTGTGGGTCTCCAGTCCGTTGGTGGCCCACGTCTTGGCGAGGCTGCGGCCCTCGACACCGGTGATGTCGAGGTATTCCAGCGCGTCGGTGACGTGGAAGCCGGTGCCGTAGATGATCGCGTCGACCTCGTGCTCGACACCGGCGCCGTCGACGACGCTGTGTGCCTTGACCTCGCGCACCCCGCTCGTCACGACGTCCACATTGGACCGGTTGAGCGCCGGGTAGTAGTCGTTGGAGATCAGGACTCGCTTGCAGCCCATGGTGTAGCCCGGGGTGACCTTGCGGCGCAGCGCGCGATCCTTGACGCCCTTGGCGATGTGCCGCCGCGCGATCAGCTCGCCCGCCTTCATGATCGCGGGATGGCCGTTGAAGCCGATCGCCCGCGCTTCGAGCAGCCAGTAGAGCGCGTTGCGGTACGCGCGTTGCGTGCCCGGCACGCGCCGGAACAGTGTCTGTGCCCAGCCGGGCATCGCGTGGTCGGGCTTGGGCATGATCCACGGCGGCGTCCGCTGGAACAGCGTCAGCTCCGCGACATCCGGCGCGATCCGGGGCACGAACTGGATGGCGCTCGCGCCGGTACCGACGACGGCGACCTTCTTGCCCTTCAGGTCGTACTCGTGGTTCCACTGCGCGGAGTGCCACTTCTGGCCCTTGAACTTCTCGATCCCCGGCAGCTTCGGGATCTGCGGGATGTGCAGACCGCCGACGCCGGAGACCAGGAACTGCGCGGAGAACTCCTGACCGGTCTTGGTCTCCACGGCCCAGCGGCGCTCGCCGTCGTCCCAGTGCGCCCCGGTGATCTCGATGCCGAAGCGGATCTTCTCGCGCAGCCGGTACTTGTCCGCGACGCCCTTGAGGTAGTCGAAGATCTCCGGCTGCGGCGAGAACGACCGCGACCAGTCGGGGTTCTGCTCGTACGAGAAGGAGTACATGTGCGACTGCACGTCGCAGGCGCAGCCCGGGTACGAGTTGTCGCGCCAGGTACCACCCACCTCGTCGGCCTTCTCCAGGATCACGTAGTCCCGGATACCGGCTTTTTCGAGCTGGATCGCCTGGCCGAGCCCGGAAAACCCGGTGCCAACGATCACGACCTTGAAGCGTTCGGTCATCTGACGGCCTCCGCTGCGCTGGGTTGCTCCGTCTATGACGTTACCTCAAGTAACAGTTACTTCCAAGTACTCCCTACTCGTCAGTACCTACAAATCAGTAGGCGCCGCCGAGCTTCGTGTGGTCCCAGCTCGCGGTCTTGGTCGGTCGCAGGATCAGGCCGATTCGCTTCGGGGCCTGGCCGCCGATGAACGTCGACAGCTCGTCGGGGACGGGGTCGCCGGGCTTCGCGCCGGCGTAACGCTGCATGAGCGCGATACCCATCTGAGTGACCTCGGCGGTGTCCTCGACGATCTCGACGTCGGCCTCGAACGAGACTCCGCGCAGCCGTTCGTACGACTCGCCGTCCTCGAGGAGCACGGTCGCCTGTGGCAGGCGGTAGAGGTTCTTCGCCTTCTGTGACGTGCGATAGGTCCAGGTCGCGACGCCGTTTTCGTGCGGGTAGTACCACAGCGGCGCCAGGTGCGGGCGGCCGTTGGGGCCGACGCTGGCGACGTTGATGACCTTCTGTTCGGCGAGGTAGTCGCGGACCTCGTCCTCGGTCATCCTGATCTGATCGCGACGCGACACGGACACCTCCGGGGCTCACGGGACTGTTGTCAGGTGGTCAACTGTGCCCCGAGGGTGGCCTGCTGTCGAGATCAAGACCGTTTCGTCGCCGCTCGGCCGCCGTGTCCGGTGACGGACGCTTCGTACGCTCCGCGTGCCTTGACGTCTTCCAGCGCGGCCTTGTCCGCGGCCGGGACGCGGCTGCGCGAGCCGATCTCGATGATCGGCGGCAGGAAGGCGCGGAGCAGCTTGAGCCCGCCGACCCAGCGCGGCACATGGATCGTCCTGGCGCGCCGGAGGATGCCCGCTTCGAGGTTGTCGAGCGCGACGTTCAGCGGATACGTCTTGCCGATCAGGCCGGGCATGCTCCCGCGGAGCTTGCCGAACACCGGATGCGCATCGGCGCTTTCGACGAGGTCGGTGCGGATCCACGTCGGATGCGCGACGCCGACCTTGACGCCGAGATGCGCGATCTCGGCGCGGAGGCTGTTCGAGAACGCCTCGACGCCGGCTTTCGCGGCGGCGTAGTTCGCCATGCCCGGCGCGTGGGTGATCGCGGCCAGTGAGGAGATCGCGAGCAGGTAGCCGCGACGTTCGATGACGTGCGGCAGCGTGACGCGGAAGGTGCGCCAGACGCCGAGCAGGTCGACCTCGATGACCTTCTCGAACGCGGCCGGGTCCACCGAGCGCACGAAGCCCGCGGTCGCGATCCCGGCGTTGGCGATGACGACGTCGATTCCGCCGAAGTGCTCGACGACCCCGGCGGTGGCCTTCTCCAGTGCGGCCCAGTCGGTGACGTCGGCTTCCCACGCGTGCGCGTTGGGTCCGATCCGGTCGGCGACCTTCTGCTGTTCGGCGGCTTCGAGCCCGACGAGCGCGACCTTCGCCCCGTGCGCGGCGAGCCGTTCCGCGAGTCCGGCGCCGATGCCGCGGGCGGCCCCGGTGATCAGGACGACCTTGCCTTCGACCTTTTTCGGGCCGTTGAGCAGCGAAAAGGGATTGGCCACGATGCCTCCTCGGTTCCTGTGGCGGCACCGTACCTCAACCTACCCCGAGTAAGCTACTAGAAAGTAAGTTAGCCGACCCGGGCAGAAAACCGGCTTCTCCGGTGTTGGGCAGGGGCATGGGTATCGAACTGGGCAGGATCGGCATCTGGCGGCACGAGCAGGGGCTCACCCCCGAACTCGCCGTCGAACTGGAGAAACTGGGCTACGGCGCCATCTGGGTCGGCGGATCACCCTCGGGTGACCTCGAACTGGTCGAGAAGGTTCTCGACGCGACCAACCGGATCGCACTGGCGACCGGCATCGTCAACATCTGGAAGGACGACGCCGCGACGGTCGCCGCGTCCTACCGGCGGATCGCCGCCAAGCACCCGGACCGCTTCCTGCTCGGCATCGGCGCGGGACACCGTGAGCACACGCAGGAGTTCACCAAGCCCTACGCGGCGCTGGTCGACTACCTCGACGCGCTGGACAAGGGCGGCGTCCCGGTCGAGGCGCGGGCGCTCGCGGCGCTCGGCCCGAAGGTCGTCAAGCTGTCTGGGGAGCGCAGCGCGGGCGCGCACCCGTATCTGACGACGCCGGAACACACCCGGCAGGCGCGCGAAATCCTCGGCGAAGGTCCGCTGCTGGCGCCGGAACACAAGGTCGTGCTGGAGACCGATCCGGCCAAGGGTCGCGAAATCGGGCGCGCGACCGTGAAGTTCTACCTCGGCCTCGCCAACTACACCGCCAATCTGCGCAAGCTCGGTTTCACCGACGAGGACCTCGCCGGTGACGGCAGCGACCGGCTGGTCGACGCGCTCGCCCTGCACGGCGACGCCGAGACGATCGCCGCGGGGATCCGCGCGCACCTCGACGCGGGTGCCGACCACGTGACGGTCCAGGTGCTCGGCGAGGACCCGCTGCCGGGCTACCGCGCGCTCGCCGAAGTCCTGCTCTGACGTTCCGTGAATGCCACATCGGGGGACTCTGATTCCCTCGATGTGGCATTCACGGACCTTGACAGGGAAACGGTTTGGCGACGGGGTACGGGGCCGGAGCAGACTGGTGGGCAGGACCAGACTGGGAGGCTGCGATCTTGCCCACCGACAACTACGTCGAACCGATCCTCGCCGCGCTCGCCACCGATCCGGACTGCGTGGTCAGCCGCCAGGACGGCGGCGAAACCTTCACCCGTGGTGAATTCGCCGCACTGATCTACCGCTTCGCCCGCGTCTTCGCCGAGCACGGTGTCCGTCCGGGCGCCACCGTCACGCTGTTGTCGCCGAACCGCGCCGAAGTCCTTGCCGCGCGCTATGCCGCCGGGCTGCTCGGCGCCCGTGTCGTTTCGCTCTACGAGGGCATGGCCGTGGCGACCCAGGCCGCCATTGTGTCCGATGTGGACACCGATCTGCTCGTGGTCGATCCCGCGTTGTCCGCCAACGCGATCGAAATCCTTGCTACCGCGCCGGTCAAAGCGGTGCTCGGCTTTGGGCCGGGGTCGCCGGGCGCGGATTTGCTCGCACTCGCCGAGGCCGCGGCCCCGAGTCCGCTGGAGCCGTACCCGGTCTCCCCGGACGACATCTTCAGCATCCGCCACACCGGCGGGACCACGGGACACCCCAAGGGAATCCTGCTGCCGTTCCGGTCCCCGCTGGCACTGGTCGACTTCGCGAGGTCGGTGTCGCCCGAGTCCGGCAAGGTCCAGCTGGTCTTCACGCCGCTCGGGCACATAGCGGGCTCCATCGTCGACGCCGTCCTTGTCAGCGGCGGTGAACTCGTGCTGCGGCAAGGGTTCGACGCGGCCGCCGTGCTGGCGGCGGTCGAGCGGTACCGCGTCACGGATCTCCTCGTGCTGCCACCGCACCTCTACGCACTGATGGACCACCCGGCGGCCGACAAGCACGACCTGTCCAGTCTCCGGCAGATCGGCTACGGCGGATGCCCGGCTTCCCCCGCTCGGCTCGCCGAAGCCGTCGACAGGTTCGGCCCGGTCCTCCTGCAGGTGTACGGCGCCACCGAGGCCGGGGGCATCGCCTTCCTCAGCCCCGAGGAACACGCCCGCCCCGAACTGCTCGCCACCGTGGGAAAACCGCATCCGGCCGCCACGATCGCGATCCGCGATCCGGAAGGCCGCGATCTGCCGACCGGCGAGCCCGGCGAGATCTGCGTCCGGTCACCGCTGGGCGGGCTCGGGTACTGGCGTGATCCCGAGGCCACCGCGCGGGTGTGGCGGGACGGCTGGGTGCACACCGGGGACGCGGGCTTCTTCGACGAGGAGGGCTATCTGCACCTGTCCGGGCGGCTCAGGGACATCATCATCGTGGTGGGCGGGCACGTGTACCCGTTGGAACTGGAGGAAATCCTCCTCGGTCACCCGGCGGTCGGCGCGGTGGCGGTGTACGGCGTCGCCGACGCGGACCGGACGGAACGGGTCCACGCGGCGATCGTGCCCAAACCGGGGCAAACCGCCGAACTCGGCGAGCTGCGCGAGTTCGTCACCGAGCGGCTGGGAGCGATGTACGCGCCCCACGAGGTCCACCTGGTCGACGAGATTCCGCTCACCGACGCGGGAAAGCCCGACCTGAAACTCCTGCGCTCGAAAGCGGGATAACGTCCATTCCGGCGGCCTTGGCGGAATTTTCCGTCGGATGACAGCGAATTCCTTGAGTTCAAGTTTACTTGAGGGTTCACCCTGGTTCGTGATCTTGAACCAGGGAGGAACCCATGACCGGTAACTACGTCGCCTCGATCCTCGCCGCGCTCGCCGTCGAGCCGGACACCGTGGCGTGTGTCCAGCCCGACGGCACCGAGGTGCGCCGGGGTGACCTGGCCGCGCTCGTCCACCGGATGGCCCGCGGGCTGGCCGGGCACGGTGTCGGACCGGGCTCGACCGTGACGACGCTGTCCGCCAACCGGGTCGAAATGCTCGCCGCGCGGTACGCCGTCAGCCTGATCGGTGCCCGCGTCGTCAACCTGTACGAGGGGATCGCGCCGGCGATCCAGACCGCCATTGTGTCCGATGTGGACACTGACGTGCTGCTGGTCGACCCCGATCTCGCCGTCCGCGCCAAGGAACTCGGCGAGCACCCGGCGATGGAGCTCACGTTCGACGACCTGCTCGCCTCGGCCACCGACACGACGCCGATGGCACCGCATCCGGTCGGCGAGGAGGACGTGTTCTGCATCCGGCACACCGGCGGCACCACCGGGCACCCCAAGGGGATTCCGTGGAGTTTCCGCACCCACGCCGGAATCGTCGAGTTCATGAGCACCTACATCAGCCCGGACACGGTCCAGCTCGTCTGCGCCACGCTCGCGCACATCGCCGGGCAGAGCGCCGACGCGATCCTCCTCGCCGGCGGCCGGCTCGTGCTGCTGGCGCGCTTCGACGCGGGCAAGGTCTTCGAAGCGGTCGAGCGGTACCGGGCCACCGACCTGATCGTGCTGCCACCGCTGCTCTACGCGCTGATGGATCACCCGGCGGTCGACCAGCACGACCTGTCCAGCCTTCGGCAGATCAACTACGGCGGATGCCCCGCCTCGCCGGAGCGGATCAGGGCCGCGATGAAGCGGTTCGGGCCGGTGCTGGCCCAGGCCTACGGGACCAACGAAGCAGGCGGCATCGCGCTGTTGAGCCCGGAGGAACACCAGCGGCCCGAGCTGCTCGAGACCGCGGGACGGCCCCTGCCCGGCATCGAGGTGGCGATCCGGGACGAAGAGGACCGGGATCTCCCGGCAGGCGAGCGCGGCGAGGTGTGTGTGAAGTCCGCGTCGAGTGCCACGCACTACTGGCGTAATCCCGAGCTGAGCGCCCAGGTGTTCCGCGACGGCTGGGTGCACACCGGCGACGTCGGCTTCCTCGACGACGAGGGCTATCTGCATCTGAGCGGGCGGATCAAGGACATGATCATCGTGGTCGGCGGGCACGCGTATCCCGCCGAACTCGAAGAGGTGCTGTTCGGGCATCCGGCCGTCGCGCAGGTCGCGGTGTACGGCGTGCCCGACGAGGACCGGATGGAGCGCATCCACGTCGCGGTGTCGCCGGCGCCCGGCCGGACGCTCACGATCGAGGAAGTCCGCGAGTTCGTCACCGAGCGCTTGGGGGCGATGTACGCGCCGCACGCGCTGCATCTGGTCGACGAGATTCCGCTCACCGACGTCGGCAAGCCCGACCTGAAGCTGCTGCGGGCCGCTGCGGGATGATGTGGGCGAGGCCATGGGACCGGTGTGCCGTGCCGGTCCACCTCGTACGATGCGCCCGAAAGCCCAAGCGCCCTTTCGAGGAGGGCCTTTCCGAGGAGGAGAACGATGCCCATCGCCACCCCCGAGGTCTACGCGGAGATGCTCGACCGGGCCAAGGCGAACGAGTTCGCCTACCCGGCCATCAACGTGACCTCGTCGGAAACCTTGAACGCCGCGATCCGCGGGTTCGCCGAGGCGGAGAGCGACGGCATCATCCAGTTCTCCACCGGCGGCGCCGAGTTCGCGTCCGGCCAGAAGGTCAAGGACATGGTCACCGGCTCGGTCGCGCTGGCCGAGTTCGCGCAGGTCGTCGCCGCCAAGTACGACGTCAACGTCGCCCTGCACACCGACCACTGCCCGAAGGACAAGCTGGACGGCTTCGTCCGGCCGCTGATCGAGATCTCGGCGGAGCGGGTCAAGAACGGTCAGCACCCGCTGTTCCAGTCGCACATGTGGGACGGTTCGGCGATCGATCTCGACGAGAACCTGGAGATCGCTCAGGAACTGCTCGCCAAGGCGGCCGCTGCGAACATCATCCTCGAGGTCGAGATCGGCGTCGTCGGCGGTGAAGAGGACGGCGTCGCGCACGACATCAACGAGAAGCTGTACACCGCCGAGGGTGACTTCCTGAAGACGATCGACGCGCTCGGCTCCGGCGAGAATGGCCGCTACCTGCTGGCCGCGACCTTCGGCAACGTGCACGGCGTGTACAAGCCGGGCAACGTCAAGCTGCGCCCGGACGTGCTCAAGGGCGGTCAGGAAGCGGCCGCCAAGAAGCTGGGCCTCGCGGCCGGGTCGAAGCCGTTCGAGTTGGTGTTCCACGGCGGGTCCGGTTCGCTGCCGGAGGAGATCCGCGAGGCCGTGTCGTACGGCGTGGTGAAGATGAACGTCGACACCGACACGCAGTACGCGTTCACCCGCCCGATCGCGGACCACTTCTTCAAGAACTACGACGGCGTGCTGAAGATCGACGGCGAGGTCGGCAACAAGAAGGTCTACGACCCGCGCAGCTACCTCAAGGCCGCGGAGGCCGGGATGGCCGCCCGCGTCGTCGAGGCCGCCCAGTCGCTCGGCTCGGCGGGCAACAAGCTGAGCTGAAGGGGACTTTCCTCGCGTTAGACGAGCTGAAGGGGACTTTCCTCGCATCGCATGCGACGAAAGTCCCCTTCAGCTATTTGCGGAGCCGGAGTGCGGGCAGCCTGGTCGCGGCGGCCCACAGCGCGAAGACGCCGACGAGCGCGACCCCGGCCGTCCAGTACGCGAGCGGCGGTGCGGATTCGGTGTGCGCGTCGCCGAGGATCCACGGCCGGAACTGCGCCTGGAGCCACAGCGCGCCATAGCCGAACGCGGTGACCAGCAGGGCCCCGATCCCGGCGGTGAGCAGCGCGTGCTCCCGGCCGATCCGGTAGGCGACGTCGATCGCGAGGCCGACCGCGAGCAGGTAGAACGGCACGGTCGACACCGGGAAGCCCATCCCGAGCAGAAGCGGCCACATCACCGCGCGGTAGGCCACGTACGCGGCCGCGACCGTCGTCGCCGCCCAGCGGGTCCCGACGGTCTTGCGAGCGAGCGCGAGGATCAGCGCCATCACGCCGATGCCCCACAGCGGGTAGACCCACTCCGGGATCGGCATCGTGAAGTGCAGGACCGCCGTCCGGTCGACGGGGTGCCCGATCTGGTTCGCGGCGAAGTCCAGCAGCGTCGGCTCCGCCTCCGGCGTCCCGCGTTCCCAGGCCCGCAGCCCGAGGATGCCGTACTCCTGCTGGCCGTTCGGGAAGAACGTGTTCTCCAGGAAGAACGCCCACAGCGCGAGCAGTACCCCGGTGCGGAACCTGCCGGGCTTCGACAGCTTCAGCCAGCCGTCGAGCACGCCGGCCTGCATGATGCCGGTGCCCAGGTAGAGCATCATGTGCGACGGGCTCCACGCGGTCAGGTCGAGGCCGTTGACGCGGTGGTTGATGACGTCGAGCGGCGCGGCGACCAGGAACACGACGAGCCCGATCTGCATCAGCCGCAGCGAGCGTTTGTCGCAGCCCATGCCGGTGTAGCTGTGGATCGCCACCAGTACCAGGACGATCACGGTGCCGACGGTGTTGATCAGGTGCGGCGGGGCGAGATCGTCCCGCAGCCACATGAAGTGCCACGACATGTCCCACGACGAGCCCAGCAGCTTGAAGGCGAACGCGACCAGCCACATCCCGTAGCAGAAGCGCAGCACCCAGTCCGGTGTCGGCGTGCCCGGTGCGCCGCGGTGCCAGTGTCGCTGGAAGAACAGCTTCGTCTTCCCGACCGGGCCGCGGGGAACGACGTCCGGCCCGAGGGCCCCGGTGACGTCTCCTGCCTTTGTCATGCGGGCCATCATCCCTGCTCATCCGGACGTCCGGGCGAAAACGTGGCAGATACCGCGAAAACCAGGGTTCACCCGTAGGGGTGGCGGATTTGCCTCGGACCCGCCGGGGACGGCATGGTGTCCGGCCATGATGCCCAAACGTGTTGTCGCCGCGGTGGTCATCGCCGCGCTCGTGCTCGCCGGTGGCGGCGTGCTCGGGAGTCTCTTCTTCTAGGCCGGTGAGGGTCTGGGCAGAATGGCGGGTATGACGCACGCCAACCTGCTCGGCCCCGAGCCGACGCTGCTGCCCGAGCACACCGCCGCACAGGCCGCGCTGGCCGCCGGGACCGATCCGGCGACCGTCGCCGCGGAGCACCCGTACTTCAGCGAGGCGTGGGCCGCGCTGGCCGAGAAGGCCCTGGACGCGGACGACGCCGTCGCCGCGTACGCCTACGCTCGCACCGGCTACCACCGCGGTCTCGACCAGCTGCGCCGCGCCGGCTGGAAGGGCTTCGGCCCGGTGCCGTGGTCGCACCGCCCCAACCAGGGCTTCCTGCGCGCGCTGGCGGCGCTGGCCCGCGCCGCGGGCAAGATCGGCGAATCCGAGGAGTACGACCGCTGCCGCCAGTTCCTCACCGACTCCGACCCGGCCGCCGCCGAAGCCACCGGCCTCGCCTGACGCACCCCCGAATGCCGTTAAGGCCACCTTATGGGCTCCATCCATGCCCCCGCCGCCCTCAACGGACGCGCTGCGCGCGACTGGACTGGATTCAACGCCCGTAAGGTGGCCTTAACGGCATGGGCCTCGGGGAGTTTGGGCCTAAGCCACCGCGGCGAGTGCGGGTGAGGCGACCGAACCGACCACGCGATTGCGTCCGCCATGTTTGGCGGCGTAAACAGCCGCGTCGGCGGACGCCATCACCTCCTCCACACTGGACCCGTCGAGCGGATACGACGCGACGCCGATCGACGCCGTCTGGCGTTGGATCGCCACCGCTTCGCCCTCGTTGGTCCTGGTGTCGATGACGAGTTCGCTGACCCGTTGCCGGATCCGCTCGGCCGTCACGATGGCGTCCTCTTTGGACGTCGCGGGCAGGAGCGCGACGAACTCCTCGCCGCCGAAGCGGCCGACGAGGTCGTGCGCCCTGGTCTCGGCCTTCACCACCGCGGCGACCGCCTTGAGAACGTCGTCACCCGCGAGGTGGCCGTAGGTGTCGTTGATGCGCTTGAAGTGATCGAGGTCGATCATGAGCGCGCCGAAACCGCCCCCTTCGCGTTCGGCGCGGGAGATTTCCCGCTGCGCGCCGTCCTGCCAGGTCGTGGCGTTGAGCAGTTGCGTCTTCTGGTCCGTGGTCGCCAGTTCCTCCAGCCGCTTGACCAGCACGGAACGCTGCAGCACGTACAGCGGCAGGATCACCAGCACCGAGAGCAGCGGCTCGTTCTGCAGCACCATCACCAGCAGGCCGCCGACGCACAAAGTGGACAGTTCGAGCAGGTTGTCGTCCATCCCGCCGAGGCACGATTCGGCCGTCGCGGACTCGGGCTCGGCGAGGTAGAGGCCGAGACCGGTGAGCGCGGTGTTGACGACGAAGAAGGCGAGCGCCGCGGCGCAAACAATCGTGACTCCGTTGGTGGCGGGCAGAAAATCCCCCACGAGCCCAGCCGTACATCCGGAGAGGATCATTGTCGTCGCGTTGGCCGCGACGCGGTGCGGCTGCGCGGGGCGGATGCCCTGCCAGCTACGCAGTGCCATGTAGACGTACAGGACGACGCCGAGCGCGGCGACGAGGTGGACGGGCAGCAGCAGGCCGCCGGGGAGCAGCCACACCGACGTCATGTTGACGTGGGGGCCATTGCTCAGGATGCGGCGCTGGCGCTCGATGCGACGGGTGACTTCGGACTGTGTCACCGCGAGCGCGGCCAGCAGGGAGAAGAGTCCGACGTGCTTCCACGTGACCGGGATCACCAGGGTGCTGACCGTCGTCCAGATCAGTGTCACGGCCAGTGCGCTCAGCGTCGCAACGATCCAGCGGCGCGGCCGTGACCACAGCGCCCACTCGGCAACACCAGAAATCACTCGTTGTCCAGTGTGTTCCCCCGATGTGACCATTTTTCCCCCAACCCCTTGCGCGGGTGTCCGGTTACAAAACACTCACGCACAGTTTCAGCCCGTTCGCCGCCTGTCCACAAGGGCTTTGAGTGTGTACTTTTTCCCTGACGCCGGAGTGAAGGGTGGCCAGCGATGCGCGGCAAAGACCAGTGACCGCAAGCGCACCGCAGAGGTCGCGCAGGTAGAGCCTCACGCGCGGAGCACGTTAGGCGTGTTCGGCGCGTGCGGCTTCTTCATCGATCCAGCGGCTCGGCTCCGCGAGCACGGCCCGCTGCCACACGAGTGCCAACGGCACCGTCAGCACGACTCCGACGACCCCGAAGATGCCGACGGTCGTCTGGGCGCTGACCTGATCCGCGAGGATACCGCCGATCAGCGGGCTGATACCCATCATCGTGGTCAGCCCGGTGTTGGACAGGCCCATCGCCTGCGCCCGGTGCTCGTCCGGCACCGCGAGCGTCAAGGAGGCCGTGGCCTGCAGTAACGCCACCGTGCCGAAGCCGCCGGACACGATGAACAGCACGATCGACACGACCGGCCCCGGTTGCAGGAAACAGAGCAACAGCGGAACAGCGGTGAGCGCGGACAGCGGTCCGATGAGCTTCGGCCGCACCCGCGCGGGCACCCACCGGGTGTAGACGAAGGTGAAGATGACGCTGCCGATCGGGTCGGCCGCCAGCAGCAGGCCGATCACCTGCGGGCCGCCGCCCGACGCCGAAACGTAGGGCGCCGCGATCCCCTCGTAGACCGGGAGCAGGCCCATCAGCCAGGTGAAGATCACCAGCGTGCGCAGCGCGGAGTTGGCGAACGCGATCCGGCCGCCCGCGCCGAGGCTCGCGAAGAACGACTTGCGTTTCTCCTTGTTCGGCGCCGCGGCCGGTCGCGCGTGGACGCCGAACCGGACGAACGTCGCCGAAAGGACGAAGGTCACCGCGTCGAGCACCAGGGCCAGCCGCGGGTCGAGCGCGGTGAGCAACGCGCCGCCGCCGGCGAAGCCGAGCAACTGTGCCGATTGGACGGTCATGCTGCGGATGCCCATGCCGACCACGAACCGGTCGCCTTCGAGCACCTGCGGCAGCAGCGCCAGCTGGGACGCCTTGAACGGCGGGTTCAGCAGGGAAACCGCGCCGACCAGCACGCACATCACCCAGAACGGCAGTCCCGGGATCGCGACCAGCAGGATCAGCCCGGCCCGCATCAGGTCGACGGCGACCATCACGCTGCGGCGCGGGAAGCGGTCGGCGAGGCCGGTGAGGAACACGCCGCCGAGCAGGGAAGGCGCGTACGTCAGCGCGTATGTCAGGCCGGTGAGCGTCGCGGAATTCGTGCCGGTGAACACCAGGATCGACAGCGCCACCCTGGCGAGCTGGTCGCCCGCGATCGACAACAGCTCGCCGAACCACAGCGCTCGGAATTCGGGAACGCCGAATACCTCGCGAAATGTGACCCGGGCCGACGGTGGTGCCATGCGTTCTTCTCCCCGGCTTCGTGTGCAGACCGTACTGCACCGGTGACCAGGTGGAGACCTGCGGGGGCTAGTCGTCACCGCCTAGTCACGATAAGTGAGTTGCCGGGGTCAGTGTCTCGTGCGGCGTTGGTGAATCTCTAGGTTCTTTCGCCGGTATCTCGCCTGCTACCGAAGTTTTTCGATCGCAGACGTTCGGTAATCGTGATCAAGCGCCCCTTGATCAGCCGTCGACGGCGAGCGCGTCCGGCGCCGGTGTGCCGGTGGCCGTCCGTTCGGCGTCACGCTTCGCGACTTCCTCGCGGACGATCGGGATGACGTGGCGGCCGAAGTCGATCGTGTCGCCGAGCATGTCGTAGCCGCGGGCGGACAGGATGTCGATACCGAGGTCGTAGTAGTCCAGCAAGGCCTGCGCGACCGTCTCCGGCGTCCCGACCAGTGCGTTCGAGTTCCCCGCGCCGCCGGTCGCGGCCGAGGTCGGCGTCCAGAGCGCGCGGTCGAACCGCTCACCGCGTTCGGCGATCTCGAGCAGCCGCTGGGAACCGGTGTTCTCCGGATCGGTCAGCCGGTGACGGCGGGTCAGTGGCTGACCGCCCGCAGTGCGTTCCTTGATGGCGCCGACTGTGCGATACGCCTTCTCCCACGCGAGTTCCTCGGTAGGCGCGATGATCGGACGAAACGCGACCTGGATGCGCGGGACTTCGGTGCGGCCCGCTGCCTTCGCGGCCTCGGCGACGGCTTCGATCTGCTCCGCCGTCTGCGCGAGCGGCTCGCCCCACAGGCAGTAGATGTCGGCCTCCGCGCCACCGGCGGCGTACGCGGCAGGCGACGATCCGCCGAACGACACGTTCGGCCTCGGCTGCTGCACTGGGCGGATGTCGCTGACGAAGTCGGCGAAGCGGTAGTACTCGCCTTCGTGGTCGAATGGCTCCGGCGAAGTCCACGCGCGCTTGACGATCTGGATGTACTCGCGGGTGCGGTCGTAGCGCTGGTCCTTGGTCAGGTAGTCGCCCTCGCGTTGCTGCTCGTGGTCGTTGCCGCCGGTGATGAAGTGCACGGTCAGGCGACCGCCGGAAATCTGGTCGAGGCTGGCGAACGTCTTCGCCGCGAAGGTCGGATAGGACACGTTCGGCCGATGCGCCAGCAGGATCTGCAGGGTGTCGAGCTTCGTCGCGACGTACGCCGCCGCCTGCGCGGGGTCCGGTGAACCGGAGCCGTACGCGAACAACACCCGATCCCAGCCGAAATCCTCGTGCGCGCGGGCCAACCGCAATGTGTACTCCTTGTCGAAGACGCCGCCGGATCGCGCGTGCGTTTCCGAACCGTCGTGCGTTCCCCCGATGCCCAGGAATTCGACCGGCATGCCGCCACCCCATTTCGTCGTCCCTTTCCACGGCTACGCCCTCGGCGTACGGAACGGCAACGACGTCCGGCTGCTGGGAAGATCAGGAACAGCGCCGGAGCCGGCGATAGCGCTCGATGACCTCGACGGAGTCCCGGACCTGCTCGAACGACGGTGCCGCGGCGCGGTTGAAGACCACGGTCAGCGAGCGCTTCTCGATCACCACGAACTCGGCGTCGATCCCGGCTTCCGTCGCGGCCGCGTCGACGATTTCGCGCCAGCGCGGGGGATCGATCCGATCGCCTGCCCATTCGTGGCAGAAGATCGCCCACCGGCCGTGGCGCAGTGTGTCGACCACATCCTTGGCCGTCGGTGCCTTGTCCGGCCTGCGGATGTCATCGGACACCTCTGCCGCCTCCCCGTCCGCGCGCGGAAGACGGCGTGCCGGAACTCTGCTGCGCGATCATCGACGATCCTTTCCGTGCCGGACAGATAGCAGGGATTCGGCGCCGTGCGCACGGTGGTTTGCGGGATCTTTCCGCCGGTGTCCGCACTGTGGGAACTTCCCGCCGCGGCACCGGCCCGGCGTAACTTCGGGGCGTGGCCGAAGATCCGCCGTTCACACTCGCCGTCGTGGGCGCCGGACCGCGTGGGGTCGGCGTCCTCGAAAGGCTTGCCGCGAACGCTCCGGAGCTGCTCTCCGGGCGGCTCGTCGTGCATCTGATCGACCCGTTCCCGCCCGGACCGGGCCGGGTCTGGCGTTATGCGCAGTCCCCGCTGCTGCGCATGAATTCGATGGCCGAGGACGTCACGGTGTTCACCGACGACTCGGTGCGGATCGACGGGCCGATCCTGCCGGGCCCCTCCCTCATCGAATGGGCGCGTCAGGTGCGTGACGGCACGCTCGACGCGCAGGTGCCCGTCGGCGTGCGGTCCGAGCTGGACTCGCTGGCGGGCACGGAATTCCCGACCCGGCGGCTGCAAAGTGCTTACCTGGACTGGTTTTACCGGAAGGTGCTCGCGGAACTGCCCGACGGCGTCGAGGTCGTCGAGCATCGTGCGCACGCGGTCCGGGTCGAGGACGGGAATCCGCAGCGGGTGTGGCTCGACGGTGTCGACAAGCCCGTGATCGCCGACGCGGTGATGTTCACCGTGGGCCACATCGACGCGGAACCCGACGGACGGGAGAGTGAACTCGCCGATTTCGCCGTCCAGCACGGCCTGGCTTACTACCCGGCCGGGTACACCGCCGACGTCGACTACGGGGCCGTCCCAGCCGGGGAACCGGTGCTGGTGCGGGGATTCGGGCTCGCCTTCGTGGATCTCATGTTGCTGCTGACCGAGGGGCGCGGCGGCCGGTTCGAGAAACTGACGTGCGGCGGGCTGCGCTATCACCCGAGCGGCGCCGAGCCGGTGCTGTACGTCGGCTCGCGCCGCGGTGTGCCCTATCACGCGAAAATCGGCTACCGGCTGCGGGGGAAGCCCTTGCAGCTACCCAAGTTTTTCGATGCCTACGCGATAGAAAAGCTGTGCGAGGTACCTGGGCCTCTGCACTTCCGCCGCGACGTGTGGCCGGTGATCGCGAAGGAGATCGCCTGGGGGTACTACAGCGAACTGTTCACCGGGCATCCGGACCGGGTCCAGCTCGACTTCGCCGTGTTCGCTGACGCTTTCGCCGATACACCATGGGATTCCGCGGAAATGACGTCGTTGATCGACCGCGCCGTTCCCGCCGAGCAGGACCGGCTCGATCTGTCCGCTTTGGACCGTCCGCTGACCGGCCTGTGGACCGGTTCCGCCGAGGAGTTCGGCAAGGAACTGCGGGAGTACGTCGAGGCGGATCTTTCCCGGCGCGCCGACAGTGAGTTCAGTGCCGACCTCGGCGCGTTCATGGCCTTGCTTTCGGTGTACGGCCAGCTTCCCGGCCTGGTGGGCACCGGCCGTCTCGACGCGGCTTCGCAACTGTCCGATCTGGACGGATGGTTCCACGGGTTCTTCTCGTACTTCGCCAGTGGGCCACCGCCACGACGGCTGGAGGAACTGCTGGCGCTGCAAGATGCCGGACTGGTTTCCTTCGTGGGCGCGGAAATGCGGGTGCGCGCGGACACCTCTCGCGGTCTGTTCGCCGCCTCCGGCGTGAGCTTTCCCGGCGAGGTCACGGCACGGACGCTGATCGAAGCACGGCTGCCGAACGCCAGTGTCGGGCGCGCGTCGGACGTATTGCTACAGCAGCTGCGCGATTCCGGGGAACTCGTCGAGGAGTCCATTGTGGATTCGACGACCGGTGACCGGCTGTCGTCAGGGCGAATCCACACTCGGGTGAGCGACTCGCGGATGCTGGACGGTGCGGGCGAGGCACGGCCACATCGCTTCGCTGTCGGCCCGCACACGAGCGCGCGTTCGGCCGCGGCGTTCACGCGGCCACGGACCAACGCGGCGTCCTTCCGCCAGAACGACGCGGTGGCGCGGGAGATTCTGCGGCTGACCGGCGAGCGTTGACGCGCTCGCTGTGGGCCGGTGCCGGGCCTGCGGTGTGACTGCGCCAAGGGCGTCCCTGGGTGCGGTGGATGTGACAAGGGCGTCCCTCGGTGCGGTGGACGCACCCAGGGCGTCCCTCGGCCTCGCCGCGTCCAGTGCCCGGTTCGGCGCGATGTCCCGGACGCGTCGTTGGCGACGATGAACGTCTCGAACGGAGCGTTCGCGACAGACGATGCCGCCACTAGGCGCCCCACCGTCACCACCAGCCACAAGCGCACCACTCACCTCACAGGCCACACCCTGCCAGTGCGCCGAACGCCCTGAAGGGGAGCCTTCACAGCACTCAGCGCTCCCAAGGACCCTTTCACGGCGACACTATCCACAAAGGACACATCCGGTGGTTCGCAATGTCATTCATGCGGGCCATCCGAACACCGATGGAGTCAGGTGCGGTGGCTCGGACGAAGCGTCGTCCGGGACACCGTCACAGCGCCCCGCCACGGATTTCCGCGCAGGTCGGCCGAGTCGCGAACGGCACATCGCCGACGTTCAACGCCGGGGCCGCGCCGTTCGCGACTCCTGCCGTTGCCGGGGTCCCCGTGTCCGCAACGCGTCGTTGAGGACGGTCAACGTCCCCAACGGAGCTCGGGTTCATGGGGTGGTTGCAACACCGGTTGTGGTCGGAGGTTGTGATGCCGAATGTGGTGTTGCCGCGGGGTGTGCGGGTGCGGTTTTGGGA
>NZ_JBHYIK010000037.1:0-9271 GCF_042739735.1 Amycolatopsis sp. NPDC059027
TTTCTCCAGATCACGCACCATCGACACGGCACGATCCTTCAACTCCCGCGGAAACCTGCTGCTCGCCACGCCGCTCATCCTTCCCAGAACGATCGGCCTCCAACAAACCCGGGGCGGTCCACTCCGTTCCCGACGATGAACGTCCCGAACGGAGCGTTCGCGACAGCCAGGGCCGCGGCGCGCCACCCCGCCCGCCATGGCAAGCCCGCCAGCACCACGCACCCCTCACGTCACACTCCCCGCGCCCGCCGAAGTGCCGTGAAGGAGGCCTTCACAGCATCGAGCGCCGGGGAAGCACCCTCCAGCAACGGACTCGGCGACCTGAATGTCCATAAAGGATGGTGTCAGGCTGTGTGCTGGTAGGCGGAGTAGGTCAGGTAGCCCGCGTCGCCGCCCTGGTAGTAGGTGGCTTCGTCGACGGGCGCGATCGGAAGCGCGGTCCGCAGCCGTTCGACGAGGTCGGGGTTCGCGATGAAGGCGCGGCCGAAGCTGATGAGTTCGGCGCCCAGCCCGAGCCAGTGATCGGCTTCGCCCTTTCCGGCCTGCTTCGGCCCCATCGGATACACCGGGTTCATGATGAGGGTGCCCGGCCACGCACGGCGCAGGCCGAGCAGGACCTCCTCGTCGGCGGTGGCTTCGAGATGGACGTAGGCCACTTCGAGACGGGCCAGCTCGGTCAACAGCGCGGCGTAGAGCTCGGGAACGTCAGCGTCTTCGACGCCCCAGAACTTCGCGCCCGGCGAGAGGCGGATGCCGGTCCTGGCGCCGCCGACGGCGTCCACGGTGGCGGACACCGCTTCGACGGCGAACCGGATCCGGTTGGCCACCGAGCCCCCGTAGCGGTCGGTGCGCAGGTTGGCGTTCGTGGAAAGGAACTGCGAGATCAGGTAACCATTGGCGCCGTGCAGCTCCACGCCGTCGAAACCGGCGTCGACGGCGCGGCGCGCGGCCAGTGCGTACGACTCGGCGTGCTCGGGCACTTCGGCGGTCTCCAGGGCACGCGGCACCGGCATGGGCTGCGGACCGGTCGGGGTGAACACGTCCCCGACGCCGGGCACGGCCGAGGGGCCGACCGGCTGCAGGCCGGTGGTGTCGGGATGGGAGACGCGCCCGCCGTGCATGATCTGGGCGAAGATCCGCCCGCCGTTGGCGTGCACGGCCGCGGTCACGGGCCGCCACGAAGCGACCTGCTCGTCGGTGTGCAGCCCCGGCGTCCCCGGGTTGGACTGCCCGATCAGGCTCGGCTGCACCCCCTCGCCCACGATCAGCCCGGCCGTCGCCCGCTGGGCGTAGTACGTCGCCATCGACGGTGTCGCCAGGCCACCGGCGGCGGCCCGGACCCGGCTCATCGGGGCCATCACCACCCGGTTGGGCAACGTCAGGTCGCCGAGCCGGTAGCTGTCGAAAAGGGTTGTCACGTCAAGACTCCTTCGTGTTCCGGAGCGTCCGGACCCGGACGTGACACCCACGCTAGAATCTGACATGGACGTCAGGTTCAAAACATTGTGTCGCAGCTCATACGAAGGAGGGCGCGGTGCGCATCGGGGAGTTGGCTGAGCAGACCGGGGCCAGTGTCCGGTCCCTGCGGTACTACGAGGAGCAGCGGCTGCTGACCAGCACGCGGAGCGCCGGTGGGCAGCGCCACTACGCGGCCGAGGCGGTCGGCCGGGTCGCGCTGCTCCAGCGGCTCTACGCCGCCGGGCTGTCCAGCAGCACCATCGCCGAGCTGCTCCCCTGTGTCGACTCGCCCAGCGAGACGAACTCCGACGCCGCGTTCGAGCGGATGGCACAGGAACGCGACCGGCTGTCCGAGCACATCACCGACCTCATCCGCACCCGCGACGCGCTCGACGAGCTCATGGCCATCAACCGGCAGTACCGCGAGAGGCCCCGGTCGGGGTTGTCCGCTTGCACGGTTCCCTCGCCCGGAGCCTCTCACCGCGTCACCCTCAGCGGATCGGCACCGCGAGGCTCCGGCTCACACCGTTGACCGTCACCGAGAGCCGTGCGACGCCGGGACGCAGCGCGGTCAGCACGCCGGTGGCCGGGTCGAACGTGGCGACGTCCCAGGGCGCGGGCGGCCAGAGGCCGGTCGCGATGTGCGTACCCCAGCCGCCGGTCCATTCCGCGCTCACCGGGTAAGCGGCCGGGACGGTTCGCGCGCCCTGTGTCAGCTCCGCGCGGATGTCGGCGTGCGCGCCGGGACGCAGCGCGTCAGGCCCCGACACGGCGAGCGCGTCGACGTTGGGCCGGGTCTGGAACCGCACCGGCTGCCCCCGGTCGCCCGGGTCGACCCGCACCAGTGTCCAGCCGACGAAGCCGCCGTCGCCGGGCGCGGCGGCCGGCGCCTTGCCGGAGTTGCCGTTCACCAGGTACGGCACGCCGTCCGTGCGGGACAGCGCGAACACGCCCGCGTGCGAGGCGATCGACGCGGCGGGTTTGCCGGAGGCCTGTTCGAAGCCGGTGAGCCAGGCGTTCAGCAACTCGGCTTCCTTGCGGTCGCCCAGCTGCGAGTTGCCGGTCGGGCTCGGATCGGCGACCGGATGGTGCATCGCGACCACGACGCCGCGGACGGACCGGTCGGCCTTCGCGCCGTCGAGTGCCTCGCGCAGCATCCGGACCTGGTCGAACCCGCCCGCGCGCAAGGTTCCGCGCGAGGAGTCCATCAGTACCAGCCGGATCCCGCGCACGTCCACGACCCGGTGCGTCGCGCCGAACGCCGCCTCGAACTCGGCGAGCCCGTGCCCGCCGTCGGCCTCGTGGTTGCCGGGCACGTAGTACCAGGGCACCTTGCCGTCCAGTTCCTCGGCCAGGATCCTGCGGGCGAGCACGAAATCGGGTGCCGTGCCGCGGTCGACGAAGTCGCCGTTGATGAGCACCAGGTCCGGTTTCGCCGCGACGGCCTCGCGCAGTGCGCGCCGGGCCTGGGCGACCAGCGGCCCGTTCGGATCGTCCGCGGTGAACTGCGCGTCGCTGACGACGGCGACCCGCAGACCGCCGCTGCCGGTCACGCCGACGAGCGCGGGATCGCGCGGCCGCGGGTCGGCGGGCACGGAAGCCGCCGGCGACACCTCGAAGGTGAGGTCGTCAAACACGAGACGGCCCGAGTACTGCCGATCGGGGACGTTCTCGACGGCGTAGAACCGGACCAGCCGTTGCCCGTCGGGCAGTCCCGCCGGGACGTTCGCGGTGACGTATCGCCAGCCCGTCCAGTCCACCTTGCGCGCGAGGTCCACAATGGACGGTACGTTCGCGGCGTCGCGGAGTTCGGCGCGCAGCCAGGCACCCTTGCCGTCGCCGTTGACCCACAGGCCGATCCGCTGGGTGCCCGCCGGGACGGGCAGCGGCGCGGCGGCGTTCACGTAGGCCGCCCTGGTCGCCGTGGTGCCGGTGAGCCGGTAGTCGAGCGCGAGGCCCGCCGTGCCGTCGTGCCCCGGCGCCGAGGACAGCGCCGCGCCCACGACCGCCGGGTAGACCGACGCCGTCCAGCCCGCCGGACCGTCCAAAGGAGACGCGATTTTCCGTTCGGTGCCCGCCGACGCGCCCAGGTGCGTGCTCAACCCCGCCACGGTGGCGGTGATCGCGGTGGCACCCGACGCCGTCAGCGCCGTGACGGCGAACCCGTCGCCGTCGGGCTCGACGCGGAACGCCGAGTGGTCGTAGTCGAGCTTGACGTCGTCCGGTTCGATCCAGGTGCCGTAGCCGTCGGCGTCGTAACCGAAGACCTGGAAGGTTCCCTTCGCCCCGGCGCCGGACAACGCGACCTGTTCGGTGCTGGTGCCGAGCCGGATCGGCTTGCCCAGCACGGAAAGCGTCGTCTTGCCGGAAGCGCGGCCCTGACGGGCGAAGACGTCGACGTCGGCTCGCGCGTCCGGCCGGAGAAAGTCGGGGTGCGCGGTGAACAGGCCGTCCGTCACGCTGCCGCGCAGCGGGTTCGACGTGCTCCAGCGAGGTCGCGCGTCGACCGCGGCGCCGGTCTCGTCGTGGCCGTCGGCGATCAGCCTGCGTGACAGTCCGGAAAGGACTCTGGTGGCGTTGCGGCTGTTGTGCGCGGGCACCGGCGAGAACCCGGTGAGCCGCCCGCTGCCGGGCGTGGTCGCGATGCCGATCCCATTGGGCACCAGCCGTTCCCCGCCGTCGGACGGCGAGTTGCGCACGCTCGCGTCGCGCTCCCCCTCGGTGCGGGCGAGCAACGTCGAGGAGCCGCCGCCGTCGAGATTGATCGCGTCGGAGGCGCCCAGCGAAGCCATGTGCCTGGCCAGTTCCAGCTCGGTCATGCCCCGGCTGTCGGCCTGCCGACCGTCCACTGTGGCCAGCCACATCCTGCCGCCGTCGGCGGAGAAGCCGACCGCGGTGCGCGGGTGCATGGCGACGTCGTCGACCGGCTGGATCTGCCCGCCCTTGACCAGGATCTTGTTGCCGCCCACCGCGACCGCGATCTTCCCGGCGTCCGACCGCGGCGCGTAGGACACCGCGACCGGGTCGCCCGGGCGCAGCGCGGCGAGCGTGTCGGCACCGGCGTCCCTGGCGAGCAGCACCGTGCTGCCCGCCGGGATCGGCCCGTCCGCCGGGGTGTCGCGGACCTGCGTGACGGCGCGGTCGCGGATCTCCACCTCGGCGACCCGCCGCGCGCCCGCCACCGACGTGCGTCGCGGGGAAGCGCCCCACAGCGGGGTGTAGACGCCGATCGCGTCGGCGCCGAGGACGGGACTGTTGAAGTTCGCCGCGCGGACGGTGTTCCCGCCTGGCAGCGTCACGCTCGCTTCGAGGAAGATCTCGGCGAGCCGCGCCTTGCCCTCGTCGGTGATCGACGCGGTCAGGTTGTGCCCGGTGGCGGGCGCGGTCTGCAGCTGCCCGCGGTCGATCCCGACGCCGATCGGCGCGCCGGTGGCGTTGATGTCGAAGAAGTCGCCGTTCACCCCGGCGATCGCGCCCGCCCGCGGCAGTTGCTGCGACAGCGGGGTTCGCGCCGACACCGTGCCGGGGCTCAGGTAGGTCGGCTTCAGCGTCTTGTTCGTGAGGTCGACGGCCAGTGTGTCGCCGCGGATCCAGCCCCGGGGATCGAAGCGGTCGAACTGGGTGAGGTTCAGGCCGGGCGCGACCGGTGTCGTGGCGGTGCCGGTGACCAGGCCGTCGTCCGGTGGTGCGGCGGCGAAAACGGCCGGGCCCTCATGGGCCGACGACGCGGTGGGGGCGCCTTCGACCGGTGGTGGGCCGAGCGGGGCGGCCAGCGGGTCGGCGACCGCGGAAGCGGCCAGCGCCGAGGAGGACAGCACTACGGCGGCGGCGAAGAACGCCAGGCGTGACTTGAGCACGAGTTACCCCAGAATCGAGTGGTTCAGCCCAATCAGCTCAACCCACCGGCGCTGCCTGCGAAAGACTTCGCGGTGAACACGCCCTGAACGGCGTACGGCGGTTGGCAACCGCCTTCCAGCAGCGACCGGCCGAGCGGGGTGAGGGTGTGCAAAACGGCGCGGCTCACCCGATGGCTCGTGACCAGTCCGGCCTCCCGCAGCACCCGGGTGTGCTCGCTCGCCGAGGCCGGCGCGATGTTCAGCCGCTGGGCCAGTTCGCTCGTGCTCGCCCCGGATTCCAGCATCCGCAGCACCAAAGCCCTGGTCCGGCCGAGCAACGCCGCGAGCGACGCCGACGCCCGCCCGCTCGACCCGCTGGCGCAGCACGGCACCGTGCGGTCGACCGGATACAGCAGTGCGGGGCCGCATCCGTTGGCGGGTACCAGGATCGGCGCCAGGCAGAAGTACGACGGGATGAGCCGCACCCCGCGCCCGCCGAGCCGGATCTCGCCGGATTTGGCGGCCAGTTCGAGCACCGGCGAGCGCCACACCGCGCCCGGTCGCAGGCTCGCCAGCAGCGCGTCGACCCCGCCGTCGAGGAACGCGCGTGCCCGCACCGCGCGATCCGCGTCCAGCCGCATGAGCACATGCTCGTGATACGGCGCGATCGCCGCGTCGTAGTAGTCGGACAGCGCCCGCTCGTACGGGCCCGAAACAACGGGCTCGGGCGCGTCGGACACCGCGGCCAGCACCCGCAGCGCGGCCGCGAGCGAACGGTCGCTGACCCGCTGGGCCAGCACGCGGCGGCGCCACGGTTCGAACAACGACGGGCCCGCCCTCGCCCGCAGGAGACGCAGGCTCAGCCAGGCTTCCCAGCACGCATCGGCTTCCCCGGCGATGCGCACCTGTCCGAGGTCTTCGCCGGTGAAGTGGATACGGAGCACTCCGCGCACGTTACTAGTGGCGCATTCTCCGTGATATCCACCATTTCGGCGCTGGATATTCGCCATTTCGGCGTCATCCGAAATGCCTCGTACCCGTGCTGCCTCCTCTTGTCGCCACGTGCCAAAACAGTGCCGGACACCGCGGATTCCGGCAGGGAAAGATGTTCAGGGAGTCAGCTTCGCGGTGAGAAATCCGGTGGCGACGCTTTCCGTGCCGGAGATCCGCGGTGCCACTTCGGCGAGCGGCCTGCGTTTCCACAACAGGAACAACAGATCCCGCGCCGTCGCTTCGACCGTCGCGGCCGGCTCGGTGGCGGGGCCGAGCGCGGGCGGCTCGCCCTCGGCTCCGGGATGCAGTGTCCAGCTGTCCCCGGTGTCGGTGGCACTGAGCACCAGCGGCTCGGGCAGCGGCGGCGGGGAGGTCCAGCGGGTCACCCGGGGCAGTATCGCCGTGAGCACCTCGTCGACGCCGTCGGCCGCGATCGCCGGGTCCAGCGCGAACGCGGTGCCCGCCGCCCGGTGCGCGTCGACGAGGTGGACGGCGGTCTCGTGGGTCTGGCGGCGGAACCAGAACGCCTTGACCTTGGGCGTGCCGGCGAAATGCCAGCACGGATCCTCCGGCCGGGCCGCCGCGAGCGCGGCCAGCAGCAGCTCGGCGCCCTCGGCGTACCAAGCCGCGAGGTCGCCGGTGACGGGCGCGGCGAAGTCCTGGGACTGGGGTTCACCGGCCTCGACGGTCTTGGCCGCCCAGCGGTGCACGTTCCCGAGGTGGGCGCCCAGATCCGCGAGCGTCCAGGGTTCGCAGCACGGCACCGGTGCCGTGTGGTCGGCGGTGCGCAGCACCTCGGCGAAGCCCGCCGTCAGCGAGCGGAGCGAGGTGAGGTAATCCTCCGGTGGCAACGGGAGTGTGGTCATGTGGGCGACTCTAACCACACCCACCGACAAAAACGCGGGGGAAGACCACGTCCTCCCCCGCGTCCCGGCCACCGATCAGAGGTCGGGGAACCAGAGCTTCAGCTCGCGCTCGGCCGACTCCTGGCCGTCCGAACCGTGGACCAGGTTGTACTGCGTCTCCAGCGCGAAGTCGCCGCGCAGGGTGCCCGGGGTGGCCTTCTCGACCGGGTCGGTGCCCCCGGCGAGCTGGCGGAACGCGGCGATCGCGCGCGGGCCCTCGATGGCGAGCGCGACGACCGGACCGGACGTGATGAACTCCAGGAGGTCACCGAAGAACGGGCGCTCCTTGTGCTCGGCGTAGTGCTCCTCGGCCAGCGAACGGGGAACGGTGCGCAGCTCCAGCGCGGCCAGCTTGAGCCCCTTGCGCTCAATGCGCGAGATGACCTCGCCGACGAGGCCGCGCGCCACGCCATCGGGCTTGACCAGGACGAGCGTGCGTTCAGTCACGACGGTATTTCTCCCTGTGTGAAAACGTGTTAACGGGGGCGAGCCTAGCCGACCTGCTCCGCGGGTCTTGAACGCCGTCCACGACTCATGGCGGTTTTTCACCAATTCCCTACGTGAGTCGGTAACATCCTGGCGTCCGGGCACCTACTCTTCGCGGTCAGTTCAGCACACCTCGAGGAGGCACCATGCGGAAACTCCGCGCGGCCACGACGGTCGCCGGCGCGGCCGTGCTGCTCGCGTCACTGGGCTTCGCTGCCGGTCCGGGAGCGCAGGCGGGCGACACGAACAGCCAGGACGTCATCGAATACCGCGTCCACGACGCCTATCCGAAGGGCGAGGCGCTCGAATCCGCGGGGCTCGAAGTCGTCAAGCGCGACGGCAACGACGTGATCGTCGTGGGCGACGGGGACACCGGTGCCCGGCTCGAGCGGCTCGGCCTGCGCGCCGAGGTGAGCAGGCATCTCCAGCAGGCGCCGTGGTCCGCGCCGTCGCTGGCCCCCGGCGCGGCGCCGCAGGACGAGACGTACTACGGCGGCTACCACACGGTCAACGCGCACTACGCCAACATGGACGCCGCCGCGAGCGCGCACCCCGACCTGGCGACCGTGGTGAACTACGGCCAGTCGTGGCGCAAGCAGCAGGGTCAGGGCGGGTACGACCTCAAGGCCGTCTGCATCACCAAGAAGGCCTCGGGCGACTGCGAGCAGAAGCCGGACTCGAAGAAGCCGCGGTTCCTGCTCCAGTCGCAGATCCACGCGCGCGAGATCGCGACCGGCGAGATGTCGTACAAGTACATCAACTACCTGGTCAACGGCTACGGCAAGGATTCCGAGGTCACGAAGCTGCTCGACACGACCGAGATCTGGGTCGTGCCGATCGTGAACCCGGACGGCGTGAACATCGTGCAGTCCGGCGGGAACAGCCCGAAACTGCACCGGAAGAACGCCGACTTCACCGACGCGGACCTGCGGCAGTGCGGCGACAGCGCGGGCAGCCAGCCCGGCGTCGACCTCAACCGCAACTTCGGCTACCACTGGGAAAGCAACACCAGCAAGTGCGACCAGACGACGTCGACGTCGAACGGTTCCGCGGACTCCGAGCCGGAGACGAAGGCGCTGGAACAGTTGTGGGCCAACCTCTTCGGCGACCACCGCGCCGACGGCCCCGACGACAAGCCGGACGCGAACGCGCGTGGCACGGCGCTGATGCTGCACAGCTACGCGGGCATCATCATCCTGCCGTGGGAGTACACGCACACCACGCACACACCGAGCGACGCGCAGTTCCGCGCGATGGGCGCGGACATGTCGAAGTTCTCCGGCTACAAGGCCGGACAGGCCGGTGAACTGCTCTACGACGCCGCGGGCGGTTCGGACGACCTGGCCTACGGCAAGCTCGGGATCGCGTCGTTCACCATCGAGCTGGGCGACAACGGCGGTTCGTGCGACGGCTTCACCCCGCAGTTCTCGTGTGTGGACGGCACTTTCTGGCCGTACATGCAGAAGACGTTCAACTACCTGGCGAGCAAGGCCCCGTCACCCTACAAGTGATCCCGGGGTTTCGACGTGGTGGGGGGGGGGACAGCTGGAGAGGGGTGGATAGGCGGTCGGGTGAGAGTGTCGAGGTCTCGCG
>NZ_JBHYIK010000037.1:9281-9651 GCF_042739735.1 Amycolatopsis sp. NPDC059027
GAACGCCCCCGACCCCCTACATGTGACCCGGGGGTGTCCAGGTGGCCGGTTAGGGCCTCCTGGCCGGCTTTGACGGCGGTTATGGCGGCCTTCACGGCATGTCCGGCGGTCCTTCTGGGCCGCGAAGCGCGCTGAGGGACGCCTTCGGTGCGGCGCGGCCCGTCATGTCCCGAACGACGCGGCGCGGACGGTGAACGTCCCGAACGGAGCGTTCGCGACATCGCCGCAGCGCTCATTCCCACCGCTGGCGCCCAAGCCTGGCCCCCGTGATCCGACGGTCCCGGGTTTTCGAAAACAGGGGGTGATATTCGGCCGCTCTGTGGGTTATAGGGGCGGGGTGGGGGGTGGGGGGGTGCGGGTGTGTCGCCCC
>NZ_JBHYIK010000037.1:9661-62386 GCF_042739735.1 Amycolatopsis sp. NPDC059027
CCCCGCGCTGGCGCCATCCGCGGCGCCCCGACAACGCAGGGCCGGAGTATCCCACCCCGCGGGACTCGGTGGCCCTCGATGTGGCATTCACGGAGCGTCAGTGTCGTTGGGGTTGCAGGGTTTTCGACCAGAGGGACGTGCCGGTGGCGTCGCGCAGGTCGACGGTCAAAGCGCCCGAAGCGCCGTCGATGTTCAGCTCGCCGAAGTGCTGGTAGCCGTCGGCGGGTGAGGTGTTCGCCGCGAGCGGGGCGTGCACGAACACCGCCTCCGGGCCGAACGTCGGGTCGAGCTTGTTCGGCCCGAACGCGCCCGCGTTGAGCGGCCCGGAGACGAACTCCCAGAACGGCTCGAAGTCCCCGACCGTCGCGCGGTCCGGCGAGTAGTGGTGGGCCGCGGTGTAGTGCACGTCCGCGGTCAGCCACACGACGTTGCGGACGCGGCGGCGCGCGATTTCGCGCAGCACCCAGTGCAGTTCCGTCTCGCGTCCGCCGGGCGCGCCGGGCAGGCCGTTCGCCACCGCCTCGATCCCGCCGGGGCTGTCGGGCACGACCAGCCCGATCGGCATGTCCGCTTGGACGAGCTTCCACGTCGCGGTACTGCGGCCGAGCGCGTCGACGAGCCAGCGTGCCTGCTTGTCACCGAGGATGTGACCGGGTTTCGTCTGGTCCGAGGTGTTCGCGTCGCGGTAGGTCCGCATGTCGAGCACGAAGATCTCGGCGCGGCTGCCGTACCGGAAGTTGCGGTACACCCGCCCGTCGACGGCCTGGCGCGCGTCGATCGGATGCCATTCGTGGAACGCCTGGAACGCGCGGGGCGCCAGGACGTCGACGCGCTTTTCGGTGTATTCGGGGCGGTCGTTGAGAATCTCGCCCGGGTACCAGTTGTTGACGACCTCGTGGTCGTCCCACTGTGCATAGACCGGAACTTCGGCGGCGAAGCGGCGGAAATGCTCGTCGAGCCGGTTGTAGGCGTGCTGGCCGCGATACTCGTCGAGCGTCTCGGCCACCTTCGCCTTCTCGGGCGTCATGACGTTGCGCCAGGTGCGACCGCCGGGCAGCGTCACGGTCTCGGTCAGCGGCCCGTCGGCGTACACCGTGTCGCCGCTGTGCAGGAAGAGATCCGGCCGCCGGTCGGCCATCGCGGCGAAGATCCTCATACCGCCCCGCGAGGTGTCGATCCCCCAGTTCTGGCCGACGACGTCGCCGCTCCAGACGATCCGGGTGTCCCGGCGCCCGACCGGCGCGGTGGCGAACCGGCCGGTCAGCGGCTCGCTGCACGTCCGGCCGTCGAGCGCCTCCGCGGTGACGCGGTAGTGGATCTCGGTACCCGGCGGCAGCCCCGCGACGCGCACCTTGCCGGTGCCGCCGGTATCGGGCGAGACCACCGGGCCGACGACGCGGCGCGTGTGCCGGAACGACTCGTCCCGCGCGATCTCGACGAGCAGTCGCGACGGACGGTCCGCGCGCGACCAGACGATGCCGGAGCCGGTGGTGACGTCGCCGGACTGGACGCCGTGGGTGAGGATCGGGCGGTCGCGGCGGACGAGCGCGGGCGCGGCGCCCGCGACGTCGGGCAGGAGCAGGCCGGCGGCGAGCGCGCCCGCGCCGGTGAGCCCGGCCTTGAACAGGACACGGCGGGAGGGTGGGGACAGTTCGGTCATGCGCGGTTTCTATCCCGCGTTCCGGGCGGGCGGGCCAACTGCGCATGTCCCGGTGATGAACGGACACCGGTGTGGTCCGTTCGCCCATTGTCCCGTCGCGCGGCGCCTGGCTAGCTTGATCACGAAATTCCACGACACGGGAGTGACCATGCGCCGCTTACTGGCGTTCCTGACCGTCTTACTGTCGGCGTCCGCGCTGCTCACCCCGGCCGCCACGGCGGCGGAGACCGGGCACGCGGTGATCCGCTACACCGAGCACGGCATACCGCACATCCTCGCGAAGGACTTCGACGGGCTCGGCTACGGCTATGGTTTCGCCGCCGCGCGGGACAACATCTGCGAACTGGCGAACACCTATCTGACCGTCGAGGCGCGGCGCTCGGCGTTCCTCGGGCCGGGCGGCTCGGGCGACGCCGCGCTGAGCAGTGCGCGGACGAACCTGGAAAGCGATCTCCATTTCCAGGCGATCAACGACTCCGGGGTGGTGGAACGGCTCGCCGGGGCGCCCGCGCCGCAGGGCCCGCGCCCCGAGGTGCGCGAGATCATCGCCGGCTACGCCCACGGTTTCAACGCCTATCTGGCGAAAACCGGCCGTGCCGGGATCACCGACCCGGCCTGCCACGACGCCCCGTGGCTGCGCCCGATCACCGAACTCGACGTCTACCGCCACCTCTACGCCATCACGACGATCGCGGGTGGCGGCGCGCTGGTAAGCGGGACGGTGAACGCCGAACAGCCGTCGGCCGCGGCGGCTCCCGCCGCGCCGGCGCCGGACGCCGCGCCGCGGATCGCCGCCGCGGTCCGGACGGCGCTGGGCAGTGGCGAGCTCGGCAGCAACGGGATCGCCGTCGGCAAGGACGGCACCGCATCCGGATCGAGCGTGCTGCTGGGGAATCCGCACTATCCGTGGCAGGGCGGGCGCCGGTTCTGGCAGGCACAGCTGACGATCCCGGGCCGTTTCGACGTCTCTGGCGGGAGCATGCTCGGGATCCCGCTGATCCAGATCGGGCACACCGCCGACGCCGCGTGGACGCACACGGTCGCGACACCGATCACGTTCGGCCTCTTCGAGCTCCCGCTGACGCCCGGCGATCCGACGAGTTACGTCGTGGACGGCAAGGCGGAGAAGATGTCGGCGCGGACGGTGCGCGTCGAGGTCCGGGAGGCGGACGGCACCCGCCACCAGGTGGAGCGCACGATCCACGGCACACGCTACGGCCCGGTCATCACCTCGGTCGGCGGCACTTCGCTGCCGTGGACGGCCAAGTCGGTGTACGCGCTGCGCGACGCCAACGCCACCAACCTGCGCGCGCTGAACACGTGGTTCGAGCTCGACCAGGCCCGCAGCACCGGCGCCATCGTCGACGCGCTTTCGCGCACCCAGGGCGTCCCGTGGGTCAACACCGTCGCGACCGACCGCGCGGGCAACGCGCTGTACGCGGACATCCAGGTCGTGCCGCATGTCACCGACCAGCAGGCCGCCGACTGCGGGACCCCGCTGGGACGCCTGTTGTTCCCCGCCTCTGGAGTGTCCATTCTGGACGGTTCACGATCCTCGTGCGGCTGGGGATCCGACCCCGGCGCCATCGAGCCCGGCCTGTTCGCCCCGTCCCGGCTGCCGCAGTTGCAGCGCCGCGACTACGCGCTCAACACCAACGACAGCGCCTGGCTCGCCAACGCGCACGCCCCGATCACCGGCTACCCGCGCATTGTCGGTGACCTCGGCACCCAGCGGTCCGATCGGACGCGAGAGGCGCTGATCACCACCGAGGAAACCTTGGCACACGGCGGTTTCACCACCGAGTCGATGCGGGCGACGCTGTTCGCCGACCGCAGCCGCACCGCCGAGCTGGCCGCCGCGGACACCGCGAAGATGTGCGCGGCCTTCCCCGGCGGGCAGGCGCCGTCCTCGCAGGGCCCGGTGCCGGTCGGCCCGGCCTGCGCGGCGCTCGCGAACTGGGACCACCATTACACGCTGGACTCTCGTGGTTCCCTGCTGTTCCAGCGATTCGCGCAGCGGCTGGGCGGCCCGGCCGGGTCGCCGTGGCGGGTCCCGTTCGACCCGGCGCACCCGCTCACCACCCCGAACACCCTGGACACCGCCAGTGCCGCGGTCCAGCAGGCGTTCGGCGACGCGGTGGCCGAGCTGCGTGCCGCGGGCATCCCGGCGGACGCGCCGCTGGGCGAGCACCAGGGCGTCACGCGCGACGGCGAGCGCATCCCGCTCCACGGCGCGCTGGGGACGGTGGGCGTGCTCAACGTGCTCACCCCCGTGTGGCAGGGGGCGGCGGGCAACGCCGAGGTCGTGCACGGGTCGAGCTTCATCCAGGTCGTCGGGTTCGGGCCGGGGCCGTGCCCGGACGCCTCGACGCTGCTGACCTACTCACAGTCCCAGGATCCGACCTCGCCGTACTTCTCGGACCAGACCAAGCTGTTCTCGAAGGGACAGTGGGTGCGGGAGCGCTTCTGCACGGCCGACATCCTGAGTTCCCCCGCGCTGCGGACCGTCATCCTGCGTTAGGTGCGGGGGACGTCAGTACGCCGTGAGCCCGCCGTCGACCACGAACTCCGCGCCGGTGACGAACGAGGATTCGTCACTCGCCAGGAACAGCATCACCGGCGCGACCTCGGCCGCCCTGCCCGCACGGCGCATCGGGGTGCGCGCGATGTCCGGCTGCCGGTCCCCCTGCTCGTCGAGCAGGTCCTGGATCATCGGGGTCGCGATGACCCCGGGGTGCACCGAATTGACCCGGACACCCCGGGTGGCGTACTCCACCGCGGCGGTCTTGGTCAGCAGGCGCACCGCGCCCTTGGACGCCTGGTACGCGGCCGCCGCCCCGCTGCCGACGAGCCCGAGGACCGACGACGTGTTGATCACCGAGGCGCCGCCGGACGCGCGCAGCATCGGCATCGCGGCCTTCATGCCCAGCCAGGTGCCGGTCTGGTTGACCGCGATGACCCGGTCCCACGCCTCCTGGCCGGTCTCCTCGATGCCGGGCCAGTCCACGATCCCGGCGACGTTGACCAGGATGTCCAGCCTGCCGAAACGCCGTCGCACCAGGTCGATGACCGCATTCCAGCGCTGGGACGACGAGACATCGAGCGGTGCGGCGAGGACTTCGGCGCCGCCGCCTGCCAGCCGTGCCGCGAGGGCTTCCACGTCGTCACCGGCGATGTCGGTGACGACGAGCTGGGCCCCTTCACGAGCGAACAGCTCCGCGGTGGCCTGACCGATGCCACCGGTCGCCCCGGTGATCAGTGCGACCTTGCCGGTCAGTCTTCCTGTCATGGTTCTTTCCTCTTCTCCGTGAACTTGAGCGTGCTCAGGCGGCCGTGTAGCCGCCGTCGGCCGCGACGACGGCACCGGTGACGAAGCCGGCGCGCGGGGAGGCGAGGAAGCCGATCACTTCGGCGATCTCCTCGGGGCTCGCGACCCGTTTCAGCGGGTGTGCTTCGCCGAACGAGCGCAGGTATTCCCTGCTGTCAGGGCGGAAGCTGTCGAGCAGGTCGGTCTCGATGACGCCGGGCGCCACGACGTTGGCGCGGATCCCGTGCGGACCGCCTTCCAGCGCGAGCACCTTGGTCAGCTGGGCCAGCGCTCCCTTGGACGCGCTGTAGGCCGAGCCCCCGGTGAAACCGACGCTGCAGGCGAACGATCCCACGGTGACGATCGCCCCGCCGCCACGCTCCCGCATGACCCGGAAGGCTTCCCGGGAGTGCAGGAACGCCGCACGGGCGTTGACGGCCAGCAAGGTGTCCCAGTCGTCCGCCGTGGTTTCGGTGATCGGCTTGTTCACCGACCGGCCCGCGTTGCTGACCAGGATGTCGAGACCGCCGAACCGCTCTACCGCGGTGGCCACGGACCGTATCGCCGTCTCCTCGTCCGCCACGTCACCGACCAGTGCCGTCACACCGTCGAGCCCGGCCGTCCACTCGTGGACGCTCGGCCGGATGTCGGTGGCGACCACCTGCGCGCCCCTGGCGTGCAGCCAGGCGACGGTCGCCGCACCGACGCCGCGCGCCGCACCGGTGACGAGCGCGACCTTGCCGTCCAGTTCGCCTGCCATTGTCATGTCTCCTTCGCGGTTGTCCCGCCACCGAGTCTGGGACGCGGCGACGGCCGGTGGGAGGGCACGCTTTGCCTGGGTCCGGCAGACCCAGGCAAAGCCCCTTGGTCCGGCCTAGCCTGGAGTCATGAGCGAGTCGAGCGCATGAGCGGCGGAGCACTGGGTGAGTTCCTGCGCGCGCACCGCGCGCGGCGATCCCCGGAGGAGGCAGGCCTGCCCTACTCCGGGCGGCGGAAGGTGCCGGGGCTGCGGCGGGAGGAGGTCGCCGTGCTCGCCGGGGTCAACGCCGACTACTACACGCGCCTCGAACAGGGCCGCGAAACCCATCCCTCGCCGCAGGTGCTCGACGCGCTGTGCCGGGCACTCGATCTCGGCCCGGACGCCCGCGAGCACCTGCACCGGCTGGCGGGGACGGTGCCGGGCACCGGTCCGGAACCCGTGCGGCGGACCGTGAGCCCGCAGTTACGCGGGCTGATGGACGGCTACCGCGACACCCCGGCGTTCGTCCTCGACCGCACGCTGGACGTGCTGGCCACCAACGCGCTGGCCGACGCGTTGTTCTCGCCGTTCCGCGTGACGGACAACCTCGCCCGCATGACGTTCCTCGATCCCGCCGGACGGCATTTCTACGCGCAGTGGAACCGGACGGCGCAGGCCACCGTGGCGAACCTGCGGCTGGCCACGGGATTCGACCCAGCGGACCCCGCCCTGCTGCGCCTGGTGGCCGAACTCGGCGACGGCAGCGAGGAGTTCCGCGCCCTGTGGGACTCCCATCAGGTGCGCGGCAAGACCCTCGAACCCAAGCAGCTGGTCCATCCCGGCGTCGGCCCGCTGACCCTGACCTACCAGGCCTTCGACGTGCGCGACGCACCCGGCCAGCAGCTGGTCGTCTACCACGCGGAACCGGCGACGCCCAGTGCCCGTGCGCTGGCGCTGCTGGGCAGCCTGCACGCCACCATGCGCAGCGCGACCTGACAGTCCATTGTGGACCAAACGGTCCGTCAGGACTGCGGCTGCTGCTGGCTGGGCAGGGTGCCCGCGGCCATCCGGCGCGCGACGTCGCGGCGCAGCAACAGCACCCACAGCCAGAAGGCGAGGAAGATCACGCCGAGGATCGCGACCGCGGGCAGCAGGAACGCCATCGCGATCAGCACCACCTGCAGCGCCAGCACCACCGGGACGGCCCACGGGCGCTTGAGCACGCCGCAGCACAGCAGCAGTACGACCGCGATGGCGATCACGGCCCAGCCGGTGCCGGTGCCCACCCCGCCGCCGAGCTTCGCGACCACCGGGATCGCGAGCGCGACGGTGATGGCCTCCATGATCAGCGAACCCGCCATGACCCCGCGGAAGCTCTTCATCGGGTCCTTCGCGGGTTTCGGGACGCTCCCCGCGGCGTTCTCCTCGCTCATGCGGGCTCCTTCCCGAACAGCGTGCGTGCCTCGCCCACCGTGACGACCGACCCGGTGACCAGCACTCCGCCACCGGCGAGGGGTTCCTCCGGGTCGTCACTCTGCTCCACGAGGCCGATCGCGGTCTCGATCGCCGTCTCCAGGCTCGGTTCGGCCACGACCCGTTCCTCGCCGAAGATCGAGATCGCCAGCTCGTTCAGCTCCTCCAGCGGCATCGACCGCGGCGACGAGTTCCGGGTGACCACGACGTCGGACACCACGGGTTCGAGCGCGTCGAGGATGCCCCGCGCGTCCTTCTCCGCCATCACCGCGACCACGGCGGCGAGCCTGCGGAACGCGAACTCCCCCGACACGGCGGTGGCGAGCGCACGGGCGCCCATCGGATTGTGCGCGGCGTCGAGCAGCACGGTCGGGGCCGCGCGGACACGCTCCAGCCGTCCGGGGTTCTCGACCTCGGCGAACGCTTCGCGCACGGCTTCGAGCACGAGCTGCTTGTCCTTGCCCGCGCCGAAGAACGCCTCGACGGCGGCCAGCGCGAGCGCGGCGTTCGCGGCCTGGTGTTCCCCGTGCAGCGGAAGGAAGATCTCGTCGTAGACGCCGCCGAGGCCCTGCAGCTTCAGCAGCTGGCCGCCGACCGCGACCTCGCGTTCGAGCACCCCGAACTCGCTGCCCGCGCGCGCCACCGCGGCGTCCACCTCAATGGCGCGCTCCAGCAGGACCTTGAGCACGTCCTCGGACTGCTCGGCGATGACCGCGACCGAGCCGGGCTTGATGATCCCGGCCTTCTCCTTCGCCGCCGAAACCGGCTCGGGGCCGAGGTATTCGACGTGGTCGAGGCCGATCGGGGTGAGCACCGCGACGTCGGCGTCGGCGACGTTGGTCGCGTCCCACGCGCCGCCCATGCCCGCCTCGATCACCGCGGCCTCGACCGGCGCGTCGGCGAAGGCGGCGAACGCCATCCCGGTGAGGATCTCGAACTTGCTCATCGCGACGCCGTCCGGATCGGCACCGTCCACCATGGACACATAGGGCGCGACGTCGCGGAAGAGGTCGACGTACTTCGCGGCCGGGATCGGGCGCCCGTCGAGCGCGATCCGCTCGGTGACCAGCTGCAGGTGCGGGCTGGTGTAGCGGCCGACGCGCAGGCCCATCCTGGTCAGCAGCGCGTCGATCATGCGGCTCACCGAGCCCTTGCCGTTGGTCCCGGCCACGTGCAGCACCGGGTAGCCCTTGTTCGGCTCGCCGAGCAGCGTCATCAGCGCGGAGATGCGGGCGAGCGAGGGCTCGAGCTTAGTCTCCGGCCAGCGCTGGTTCAGCTCGGCCTCGACGGCCAACAGCTCGCGACGTGCCTGCGGACCATCCGGATCGCCGTGTTCGGCCTGCTCGCCCTCGTCGTCGAGCTCGTGCGGCGGCTCGTCGCCGGTGTGCGTGAGGTCGGGCACCGGGCCGAGCGCGAGGTTGTCGCCGAGCTGCCCGACGCCGCCGATGCCCGCGCGCGAACCACCGCCCGCGGCGAACGCCTCGTCGGGGCCGTCCAGCTCGGGATCGTGATCGTCGGTGCCCTCGTGTGCCCGCGCGCCCAGCTCGTCGACCCCGGCGAAGCTGTCCGGATCGGCCAGCTCCGGCCTGCGAGGCTCACGCTGCGCGGACTCTGAAGACTCCTCGAACGGTTCGTCCGCCTCTCGCGGCACTGACAACTCCCTAGACCCTGTGTCACCTGTCCAGACGAGTCTACGTGCGGCCGTCCTGGCACTCTCGACGCATGCCGTTCAACCACAACGACCACTACCACCCGTTGCTGCTCGGCCTGCTGCCGCCCGGTCCGGGTACCGCACTCGACGTCGGCTGCGGGACCGGCCGGTTCGCGCGGCGGCTGGCCGCGGCGGGGATGACCGTGGACGCGCTGGACACCTCGGGGCCGATGATCGAGAAGGCCGAGGCGCTGGGCTCGCCGGGTCCCGGCAAGATCGCCTACCGGCACGCGGACGTCACCACCGAATCGCTGCCGGAGGGGCACTACGACTTCATCTCGTGCCTTGCGTCGCTGCATCACGTCCCGTTCGAGACGGTGACCGCGCTGCGCCGCGCGCTGGCGCCCGGCGGCGTCCTGGCCGTACTGGGGCTGGGCAGTCCGAGTGCGGCGGTGGACTGGGGGATGTGGGTGACGGCCGCGCCGGTCAACGTGCTCGCCCGGCTCGTCGTGGCCGCCGGTGAACGACTCAACGGCGGCACCGATTTCGTGCCGCCACCACCGATCAAGGACGAGACGCCGTCGATGACGAAAATCCGGCGCGAGTCGGCCCGGCTGTTGCCCGGGAGCACGGTCCGGACGCTGCTGTTCTGGCGTTATCTGCTCACCTACCGTGAACCGGGTGGGGTTCACCCGATCTGACACCACGGCCGGGTGAACCCTGGCCTCGACCACCCGATTGGCGGCAGGCAGCGGGATCGGCGCTGATTAGACGTGAATCATGATGCGCATCGCTCGGATTCTGCTCACCGCCGCCGCTTCAGCCGTGCTCCTCACGACGTCGGCCGCCGCCGTTTCCGCCACTCCCCGGGAAGCCGGTGTTCACCATTACGTCGCGCTCGGCGACTCGTACACGTCCGGCCCGCTGATTCCCGCGCAACGCTGGGATCCGCTCGGCTGCGGGAGATCGACGAACAACTATCCGTCCTTCGTGGCCAGGGCGCTGCACCCGGACCGCTTCACCGACGTCAGCTGCGGCGGCGCCAAGACCACGCACATGGTGACGCCGCAGGCGGTCCAGTTCGGCGGGGTGAACCCGCCGCAGTTCTCCGCGCTGCGGGAGAGCACGGATCTGGTCACCCTCGGCATCGGCGGCAACGACTCCGACGTGTTCGGCACTCTCATCGGCACCTGCCCCGGGCTGCGGGCCACCGATCCGCACGGGAACCCGTGCCAGCGGCGGTTCTCCCCCGGCGGCGCCGACACGATGAAGGCCGCCGTCGCACGGACCGGCCAGGACGTCGTCACCGTGCTCAAGGGCATCCACCAGCGCTCGCCGCACGCGAAGGTGCTCGTGGTCGGGTACCCGCGCATCGCACCGCCCAGCGGGACCTGCCCGGCGATACTGCCCTTCGCCGACGGTGACTACCGGTGGCTCGACAGCGTCGAACAGGCCCTGAACACCGCGCTCGCGAAGGCGGTCGCTGCCGACGGCAAGGCGGTTTACGTCGACACCTACGGCCCGTCGCTCGGCCACGACGCGTGCGCGCGTGGCGGTGCGGCGTGGATCAACGGCCAGTACACGCAGCTGTTCGCCGCGCTGTCCTACCACCCGTTCCGCAGCGGCATGCTCGGCGTCGCGAACGTCGTCCTTGAGCACCTGACGTAGCGCGGCCGAGCGCCCCAATGTGGCATTGGGTGCGTTGGACGCACCGAACGCCACATTGGGGCGCATGAGCCCCGCTGGGTCAGGCCGACGGCAGGGCGGCGAGGCGGGCGGTGATGCGGTCGATGTCGGCGACCGCGGTTTCCTTGCGCGCCTTGATCTTCTCGATCACGTGCTCGGGCGCCTTGGCGATGAAAGCCTCGTTGGCGAGCTTGCCCTCGGTCTGCGCGAGTTCCTTCTGCGCGGCGCCGAGGTCCTTCTGCAGCCGCTTGCGCTCGGCCGCGACGTCGACCGTGCCGGACAGGTCCAGCTCGACCGTGACGGTCCCGCCGGTGATCGCGACCTCGAGCGACGCGCTCGCGGAGAACCCGTCCTCCGGCGCGGTGAGCCGGACCAGCGAACGGATCGCGTCCTCGTGCCCGGCGACGTCGCCGAACCCGGCACCCGCGAGCCGCGAGGAGACCTTCTGGCCCGGTTTGAGTCCCTGGTCGGCCCGGAACCGGCGGATCTCGGTGACGAGCTTCTGGACGTCGGCGATGCGCGTGTCGGCCTGCGCGTCGGCGTAGCCGGAGGCTGGCGACGGCCAGGACGCGATCACCAGCGATTCGCCACCGGTCAGCGCCTTCCACAGCTTCTCGGTGATGAACGGGATGAACGGGTGCAGCAGCCGGAGCACGGTGTCGAGCACGTGCCCGAGCACCGCGCGGGTCGCCTCGACCCTGGCGGAATCGCCTTGGTACAGCTGGACCTTCGCCAGTTCCAGGTACCAGTCGCACAGCTCGTTCCAGGTGAACTGATAAAGCGCGCTGGAGACCTTGGCGAACTGGAAGTCCTCGAACAGACCGTCCACTTCGGACACGAGCGCTTCGAGCCTGCCGAGGATCCAGCGGTCGGACTCGGTCAGCTCCGAAGCCGCCGGGAGCGAACCCGCCGCGGTGGCGCCGTTCATCATCGCGAACTTGCTGGCGTTCCACAGCTTCGTGCAGAAGTTGCGGGAGCCGGCCGCCCACTCGTCGGCGAGTGCCATGTCCGCGCCGGGGTTGGCGCCGCGGGCGAGGGTGAAGCGGGTGGCGTCGGCGCCGTAGGCGTCCATCCACTCCAGCGGGTCGATGACGTTGCCGCGCGACTTCGACATCTTCTTGCCCTGCGCGTCGCGGATCAGGCCGTGCAGGTAGACGTGGTCGAACGGCTGGGCGCCGGCCATCTCGTGGACGCCGATCATCATCATCCGCACGACCCAGAAGAACAGGATGTCGTAACCGGTGGACAGCACGCTGGTCGGATAGAACTTCGCCAGGTCCGCGGTCTGCTCCGGCCAGCCCATGGTCGACATCGGCCACAGGCCGGAGGAGAACCAGGTGTCGAGGACGTCCGGGTCCTGCGTCCAGCCCTCGCCGCTCGGCGGCTGCTCGTCGGGCCCGACGCAGACGACCTCGCCGTCGGGGCCGTACCAGACCGGGATCCGGTGGCCCCACCACAGCTGGCGCGAAATCGTCCAGTCGTGCATGTTGTCGACCCAGTCGAAGTAGCGCTTCGCCAGCTCCGGCGGGTGAATCTCGGTGCGGCCGTCGCGCACCGCCTCACCCGCCTTACGGGCCAGCTCCTCGACCTTGACCCACCACTGCAGCGAAAGCCGCGGCTCGACCACGGTGTCGCACCGGGAACAGTGCCCGACGGCGTGCACGTACGGGCGCTTCTCGGCGACGATCCGGCCCGCCTCGCGCAGCGCGGCGACGACCGCGGGCCGCGCCTCGAACCGGTCCAGGCCCTCGAACGGCCCGGCCGCGGTGATCTCGGCGCGCTCGTTCATGATCGTGAGCATCGGCAGGTCGTGGCGGCGGCCGATCTCGAAGTCGTTGGGGTCATGCGCCGGGGTCACCTTGACCGCGCCGGTGCCGAACTCGGGGTCGACGTGCTTGTCGGCCACGATCGGGATGCGGCGGCCGGTGAGCGGCAGCTCGACCTCGGTGCCGACCAGGTGGGCGTAGCGCTCGTCGTCCGGGTGGACGGCGACCGCGGTGTCGCCGAGCATCGTCTCGGCGCGGGTCGTGGCCACGACGATGGCGTCGTCACCGTCGCCGTAGCGGATCGAGACGAGCTCGCCGTCGTCGTCACTGTGGTCGACCTCGATGTCCGACAGCGCCGTCTGGCAACGCGGGCACCAGTTGATGATCCGCTCGGCGCGGTAGATCAGACCGGCCTCGAAGAAGTTCTTGAACACCGTCTGGACGGCCTTGGACAGGTTCTCGTCCATGGTGAACCGCTCGCGGCTCCAGTCGACGCCGTCGCCGAGGCGGCGCATCTGGTCGAGGATCTTGCCGCCGTACTCGGCCTTCCACTCCCACACGCGCTCGACGAACTTCTCACGGCCGAGGTCGTGCCGCGAGAGACCTTCCCCGGCCAGCTGGCGCTCGACGACGTTCTGCGTGGCGATGCCGGCGTGGTCCATGCCCGGCAGCCACAGCACCTCGTAGCCCTGCATGCGGCGGCGACGGCTCATCGCGTCCATCAGGGTGTGGTTGAGGGCGTGGCCCATGTGCAGGCTGCCGGTGACGTTCGGCGGCGGAAGTACGATCGAGAACGGCGGCTTGCCCGACCCGGCGTCGGCGGTGAAGTACCCGGCGGCTACCCAGCCCTCGTACAGGGGGGCTTCTTCGGCGGCCGGGTTCCAGGCACCCGGGAGGTCGGTCTGCTGCTGCGGAGCGTTCTCGGTCACAATGGACCAGTCTACGAACCCGCCGCGGCGGGTTTCACTCGCCTTGCTCACCGGCCGTGACGATCATGAGGTAGGCGCCGGTGAGCGGCGCGTGCGAGAGAGGGGAAGCCGTGGAGGAGCCGGAAGACCGGCGCATCGAGACGCATCCGGACCTGGTCGACCCGGAATGGCGCAAGCACGCCGAACTGGACGCCTGGCTGGGTGCGAAGAAGGAACTCAAGAAGCGCCGCAAGCGGGAACGCCGCGCGCAGGGTTTCGGCGGCTACGGCAGCACCAGCCGGTGGCCGGGGGTCGTCGCGATCACGCTCCTGATCGCGCTGGTGGCGACGACGGTAATCCTGCGCCAGGCCAACGGCCCCGGCGTGAACGACCCCGCGCGCCTGACCGACATCCTGTACGGCGCGGCCGCCGCCCCGGTCCGGCCCGATCTCCCCATCGCGCGCTGACCTCCTCCCCGCCGAGCCGAAAGGCGCCTTCGGTGCGTCCAGTGAGCTGAAGGCGCCCTTCAGCTCACCCAACGCACTGAAAGCGCCCTTCAGCACCCCGCCGCCCCGCCGTACCCCCGTTTCGTCGTCCCCTCCGGCTACCGTGTCGGGTAGGGGGCCTCGGGGTGTCCTGAATCTTCCGTTCATTCCTTCGGCGAGTCCGTGAATGCCACATTCACGGACTCTGAGTCCCTCGATGTGACATTCACGGACCCGCTCGACCCGCGTACGAGCCCCGGTGCGACGAGAGCGTCCCTGAGTGCGCTGGATGCACCGGGGGCGTCCCTCGGCGCGCCCAACGCACTGAAAGCGTCCTTCAGCACAAGGGCGTCCCTCGGTACACCGACCGACCGCGCCCAGCCAGGTACCATCGGTAATACCCACAGGCCAAACTGCACAGGCTAGGCTGTGCACTATGGCTACCGTTCCCGCTCATGTCGCCGAGTCGGCGGGCTGGATCCGCGGCGTCGTCGGGCAGCTGCACCGCAGGCTGCGTCAGGTCGACAACGCCGAGATCCTCACGCCTTCGCAGTCCGCCGTGCTCAACCGGCTCTACCGCGAAGGCCCGGCCACCCAGGGGGAACTGGCCGCGGCGGAGCACGTCCGCCAGCAGTCGATGGCCGCGACGCTCGGCGTCCTCGACGGCCTCGATTACCTGACCCGCACGCCCGATCCCGCCGACGGCAGGCGCACCGTGATCGACCTGTCCGACCTCGGCCGCAAGACCGTCCGCGGTGTCTTCCAGCACCGCGACGAGTGGCTGGCGCAGGCGCTCGCGAACGAGCTGACCGCAGAGGAACTCGAAACCGTCACCCGCGCGCTGCCCCTGCTGCAGCGCGTCGCGCAACTGTGAAGGAGCACGCCACGACCACGCAGAGCGCAGCCGCGAAGACCGCCCGATTCGGCCCGAAACTGGTCACCCCACTGGTGGCCGGGGCGGTGCTCAACCCGATCAACTCGACCCTCATCGCCGTCGCGCTCGTCCCGATCGGACAGGCCTTCGGCGCCGGGCCCGGCCAGACGGCCTGGCTCATCTCCGCGCTCTACCTCGCGACCGCCGTCGGACAGCCGGTGGTCGGTCTCCTCGTGGACCGTTACGGAGCCCGCCGCGTGCTCATCGGCGGCGCGGCCGTGGTCATCGTCGCCGGCGTCGCCGGGATGCTCCCGATCTCGGTCGGCTGGCTGACCGGCGTCCGCGCGCTGCTCGGCGTCGGCACCTGTGCCGGTTTCCCCGCCGCGATGGCGGTCCTGCGCCAACGCGCCGAGGCGTCCGGGCAGGGAGTCCCGGCGCGGGTGCTGTCGGTGCTGGCCATGTCCTCGCAGACGATCATGGTGATCGGCCCGACGCTGGGTGGCGTGCTGATCGCCCTGTTCGGCTGGCCCGCGATCTTCGCGGTCAACATCCCGCTCGCCGGCGCCTCGCTGCTGCTCGCGCTGTTCTGGGTGCCGAAGGACGACCTTCGCGACAAGGGCGAGCAGCGGGCGCCGATCGACGTCACCGGGATCGTGCTGTTCGCCGCGACCCTGCTCGCGCTGCTGTTGTACCTGATGGACCCCGGCGTCGACGACCTCTACCTGCTGGCCGCCGCGGTGGCCGCGGGGGCGATGCTGGTCTTCGTCGAACTCCGTGCCCAGCAGCCGTTTCTGGACCTGCGGATGCTCGCCGCGAACCGCGCCATCCTGCGCACCTACCTGCGGCAGGGCCTGAGCTTCCTGGCCATCTACGCGATCATGTTCGGCTACGCGCAGTGGCTGGAGACCGCGCGGCACCTGAGCGAGGAGGCCGCCGGGGCGATGCTGCTGCCGATGTCGGGGGTCGCGGTCGGCGCGGCCGCGTTCTCCGGGCGCGCCACCGGTGTCCGGGCCCGGCTCGTCATTACCGTCGTCGCGCTGACCGCCGGGTCGGTCCTGCTGCTGTTCGTGGGCGAGCACACCTGGCTCGGGGTGCTGCTGGCGCTGACCGCGATGTTCGGCCTCGCCCAGGGGCTGACCAGCGTGGCCAACCAGAACCGGCTCTACCGCGAGGCACCCGCCGACCAGATGGGCACCGCGAGCGGGCTGTTCCGCTCGGCGCAGTACCTCGGCGCGATCGTGGCGTCGACACTCATCGCCCAGTGCTTCGGCGCGCACGCCGGGGACGAGGGCCTGCACCGGCTGGCGATCGCGCTCGTCGTCGTCAGCGTGATCCTGCTCGCGGTGACCGTCTTCGACCGGGGCCTGCGCGAGCGCGGCCGAACCGGTGACCACCGGGAATAGGACCCCCGGTTTACCGCCGGGCGGTGAAGGCGCACGATGAGCGGGTGACGCGTGAAGCACCGACCGACGACATCGACGAAGCCCGGCTCGAAACCGGCAAGCCCAAGGGATACGCGGCGGGGATACCCGGCGTGGCCGTTTCGCTTGTCCGCGGTGTCGAGCAGATGGGTGCCGGACGGACGGTCCGCACCCTGCGCCTGCTGAACCAGCGCGAGGGCTTCGACTGCCCAGGCTGCGCGTGGCCCGAGCCGCGCGAGGCCGACGGCGAACACCGCAAGCTGGCCGAGTTCTGCGAGAACGGCGCGAAGGCCGTCGCGGAGGAAGCCACGAAGCGGCGCGTCGGGCGGGAGTTCTTCGCGACGCACTCGGTCGAGGAACTGAACACCCGGACCGATTTCTGGCTCGGCCAACAGGGACGGCTCACCGAACCGTTCGTGTTGCGCGAAGGCGCGACGCACTACGAGCCGATCTCCTGGGACGACGCGTTCACGCTCGTCGCGGACAAGCTGCGCGAGCTGCACGACCCGAACGAGGCGGTCTTCTACACCTCCGGCCGCACCAGCAACGAGGCCGCGTTTCTCTATCAGCTGCTAGTGCGGTCCTACGGGACGAACAACCTGCCGGACTGCTCGAACATGTGTCACGAGTCCTCCGGCGCGGCGCTGTCGGCGGCCATCGGCATCGGCAAGGGATCGGTGACGCTGGCCGACGTGCACCACGCGGACCTGATCGTGGTGGTCGGCCAGAACCCGGGCACGAACCACCCGCGGATGCTCTCGGCACTGGAGACGGCGAAGGGGCACGGCGCCAAGGTCATCGCCGTCAACCCGCTGCCCGAGGCCGGGCTGATGCGGTTCAAGAACCCGCAGAACGTCCGGGGCATGATCGGCAAGGGCACCGCGCTCGCCGACGAGTTCGCGCAGATCCGGCTCGGCGGTGACCTCGCGTTGTTCCAGGCGATCGGGCATCTGCTGCTGGCGTGGGAGGAGGAGGCGCCCGGCTCGATCGTCGACCACGCCTTCGTCACGGACACGACCACCGGGTTCGACGACTACGCGAAGCACCTGCGCGAGATCGACTGGGCAGACGTCGAAACCGCGACCGGCCTGGAGCGCGAGCAGATCGAGCGGATCGCCAGGATGATCGCGACGTCCGAGCGCACGATCTACTGCTGGGCGATGGGGCTCACCCAGCACAAGCACGCCGTGCCGACGATCTCCGAGGTCACGAACCTGGCGCTGCTGCGCGGGATGATCGGCAAGCCCGGCGCCGGGCTGTGCCCGGTCCGCGGGCACTCGAACGTCCAGGGCGACCGCACGATGGGTGTCTGGGAGAAGATGCCGGACGCCTTCATGGACGCGCTGGACGCCGAGTTCGGCATCCACGTACCCCGCGAGCACGGCTGGGACGTCGTCGACTCGATCCGCGCGATGCGCGACGGCCGGGGCAAGGTGTTCTTCGCGATGGGCGGCAATTTCGCCGCCGCCACCCCGGATTCGGAGCGGACCGAGCAGGCACTGCGGTCCTGCGCGCTGACCGTCCAGGTGTCGACGAAGCTCAACCGTTCGCACGTGGTGCCCGGCAAGACCGCGCTCATCCTGCCGACACTCGGGCGCACCGAACGGGACGTGCAGGCCGTGGGCGAGCAGTTCGTCACGGTCGAGGACTCGATGTCGCAGGTGCACATGTCGCGCGGCAGGCTGGCGCCGGCGGACAAGGAGCTGCGCTCGGAGGTCGCGATCATCTGCGGTGTCGCGGAGAAACTGCTCGGCACCGGGCACGCGGTGCCGTGGCGGGACTTCGTCGGCGACTACGACCTGATCCGGGACCGGATCAGCCGAGTCGTGCCCGGCTGCGAGGACTACAACAGGCGGGTCCGCGAGCCGGACGGCTTCGTCCTGCCGCATCCGCCGCGCGATTCGCGGCAGTTCACCGGAACGTCCACCGGTAAGGGCAATTTCACCGTGTCGGAGCTGGAATTCCCGCAGGTGCCCGCCGGACGGCTGCTGTTGCAGACCATGCGCAGCCACGACCAGTACAACACCACGATCTACGGTCTGTCCGACCGCTATCGTGGCGTCGAGAACGCGCGCCGCGTGGTCCTGGTCAACCCGGACGACCTCGCCGCGCTCGACGTCGCCGACGGGTCGATGGTCGACCTGGTGTCGGAGTGGAATGACGGCGACCGTCGCGCGCCGCGCTTCCGCGTGGTGGCCTACCCGACCGCGCGCGGCTGCGCGGCGGCGTACTTCCCCGAGGCGAACGCGTTGGTACCGCTGGATTCCGTGGCCGAGAAGTCGAACACGCCGGTGTCGAAGGCGATCGTGATCCGGCTGGAGCCCGCGCTCGCGTGACCCCTTGGGGCCGCCGATCGGGCGGCCTCGGGGGCATACCTCCGCTTGGCGGTGGTGGCAGGGCCTCACCGGGGTGACGGTGAAAGCGTTCCGCTTTTCCCGGACAAACCGGAAGGCCTTGCCATGTCACGAAGATCGGCCCCGCGCGCGTTCGCCGCCACAGCCGCCGCGCTCCTGTTCGCCGTCCTGCCGGGGCTCGGGCCGACGGCCACCGCCGCCGTCCCTGCCCCGCCGCCGCTCCCGTTCGTCTCCCAGCTCGATCTCTTCTGCCAGGCCACGGACCCCTACACCCCGCCACCGGTTTCGGTGTCGTTCAAGCGCCTCAACCCGGTGCTGGCGAACCTGGGCGGGGACACGGTCCGGCTCGGCACCCGCGACCAGCTCTGCGTGCCGGTCGCGAAGAACGGCAACATCCCGCCCGCGGGCATCGTCGACTTCGTACGGTGGGTCGACCTTTCGTGCTACCGGGTCCAGGGCCGGACCGTCGAATTCCCGCTCCGGTTGAGCCAGCTCAACCCCGTGGTCCGGAAACTCGGCGCACGGGACACCGAGGGCGTCATCGGCACGCCGGAGCAGTTGTGTGTCCCCGTCGCGAAGAACGGCAAGATCCCACCGCCGGACGTCCTGCGCTTCGTCCAGCACATCGACCTCGTCTGCTATTCGCTGAAGCCGCAGGATCCCCTGGGGATTCCGTTGACACTGAGCCATCTCAACCCGCTGCTGGCGGGCCTGCCGAAGTTCGACGTCCGGGTGACCGAGGCCCGTGACCTCTGCGTCCCGGTGCTCAAGAGCGGCGACGAGGTACCCGGCGACGTCCTGAACACCGTGCGCTGGGTGGATCTGGAGAAGTTCGACGTCGTCGGCGGCCCGAACCCCGGCCCCGCCGTGCTGACGCTGAAACTGACGCACCTGAACCCGGTGCTGGCCAAGCTCCCTGTCGAAACCGCGAAGGTCGCCGGACGAGGACAGCTGGCGCTGCCGGTCGCCAAGAACGGCCTTGTGCCACCGGAGAAGTGAGTCAGTCCACGCAGACCACGCCGCCGGAGGTGATCGGCGCGTCGGGGTCGGGCGCGCCCGGCGCTCCACCGCCGCCGTTCACCCCCGGCCCGGAGTAGACCTGCCCGAGCACGACCTCGATGTGCCCCGCCGTGACCGAAGTGGACTGTTCCGTCGCCAAGCCGCCGAGCTGGTTCGCGATGTCCATGGCGCGGTCGGCCAACCCTGCCGGGAACCGCACCACCGACGTCTTCCGCGCCGGCGCGTTACTGGTCTCGCCCGGCTTGAAACCCTTGTCCCGCAACACATCCGCGACACGCCCGGCGAGCCCGGCCTTGCCTCCGGCGTTCGCGACGTCGACGGTCGGGCCGGTGGGCGTCTGCGAGGACGGCGGTGCGCCGCCCGGCTTCGCGATGAGCCCGGCCGCGAAAGCCTTGACCTGTGCGGGATCCACCTGCACCGCGGTCCACGAAGGATGCTGCGGGTTGTAGCGGTAGTCCGGGTTCACCACCGGAACCGTGCCGAACTGGATACCACCGCCGGTGACCCCGCGCATCTGGGCCACGAAGTCGAGCAGGTTCCACCCCTCGTCGAGTACCACCGACCGCTTCACCGCGTCGATGAGGTCGGACAGTTTGACAGGATTCGCCAGCGTGCCACCGGAAAGCACTTTCTTGGCGAGCGAGGCGAGGAAGACCTGCTGGCGGCGCACGCGGTCCAGGTCGCTGCGCGGCAGGTTTTCCCGCTGCCGCACGAAGGCGAGCGCGTCGGCGCCGGAGATCGTCTGCTCGCCCTTGCGGAAGTTCGCGCCGGAGTTCTCGTCCTTGGTGGCCTTGTTCAGGCAGACGTCGACGCCGCCGATCGCCTTGCTGATCTCGTAGAAGCTCAGCAGGTTGACCTCGGCGAAATGGTCGATCTTGACGCCGGTGAGGTCCTCGACCACCTGCCGCGTCGCCCGGCGGCCCGCGGTCAGCGCGGCCTGGGCGGCCTTCGCCTTGTCGGTTTCCCCGGCCCGCTGCTGCCGCTCGGCCTCGGCGAGTTTCGCGGTCCCGAACGCCGAGTTGATCTTGTCCTTGCCACCCGGCATCGAGACATAGCTGTCACGCGGGATCGAGAACGCGTGGACGTCGTGTGTGCCGTTCGGGATGCGCAGCACGATGAGCGTGTCGGTCAGGTCGTCGCCGTTGGCGCCCGCTCGCAGCTCTCGCAGCATGTCCGCGGACAGCGGGTTGCCCTGCCCGTCGGTCCGCGAGTCCCGGCCGACGAGCAGGATGTCCAGCGAGCCGTCGGCGGGTTGTTCCCCGGGCTTGGCCTCGCCCTCCTCGCCGATGACGTCGCTTCTCGTGACCCCGTCGAGCGATTTGAGCGTCGAGTAGCCATAGGCCGTCCCGGCGAAGACGACCAACGCGAGACCCGCGACCACGGCTTTTGCGGCACTGTGCACGTACCTACAGACGCGCGGCCTCGCCTTTCAGCTGCAAAAGTGGCCCGGATCACAGCTCAGGTTCGCAGGTGGGAGGCGCCGTTCAGGTCGAGAATCGCCCCGGAAGCCCAGGTCGCAGCCGGTGAGGCGAGATAGACGACAGCCGCGGCGATCTCCGCCGGTGTCCCGACTCGGCCGAACGGGCTCTGTCCACGGAGGACATCTCCGGACTCCCCCGCCAGCCGATCCGCGACGCGCTCGGTCGCGGTGAAGCCGGGCGCCACCGAGGTGACCGCGATCCCGTGCGGGGCAAGGGATACGGCGAGCGACTGACCGAACGCGTGCAGCGCCGCCTTGCTCGCGCCGTACGCGGGATGATCGGGCTCGCCGCGGAACGCGCCCCGCGAGCCGATGTTGACGATCCGGCCGGACACGCCGCGGTCGATCATGTGCCGGGCCACGCAATAGGTGACGTTCGCCGCGCCAAGGAGGTTGACGTCGACCATGCGCCGCCAGATCCGCTGCCAGTCCACATAGGACACGTCGGCCACGGCGTGCGCGGTGGCCTCGGAGGTCGCGACGGCGGCATTGTTGACGAGCACGTCGACACCGTCGAGAGCTTCCTCCGCGGTGTCGGCGATACCTTGCGCCACAACGGGATCACCGAGATCGCCCGAGACGAGGACGTGTCCTTCCCCTGGCAGCGAGGCACAGGTTTCCTCGGCATCCTCGACACGGGAGCCGTAGTGGACCGCGATCCGGTGGCCCTGTTCGGCGAACGCCCGCGCGACGGCGCGTCCGATACCGCGTGACGCGCCGGTGACGAGAACGCCGGTCATCGGGCGAACAACTGCGACTCGTCACGGAAAGCCTTGAATTCCAAGGCGTTCCCGGCCGGATCGTGCAGGAACATCGTCCACTGCTCGCCCGGCTCCCGGGCGAACCGCCGGTACGGCTCGATGACGAACCGGGTGTCCGCGTCCTTCAGCCGCCCGGCCAGCACGTGGAACGCGTCGACGTCCAGCACGAGGCCGAAGTGCGGCACCGGCACCTCATGGCCGTCGACGGGGTTGCGCCCGGCCTCGGCCCGCGCACCCGGCACGACGTGTGTGACCACCTGGTGGCCGTGGAAATCCCAGTCCACCCACTGGTCGGCGGACCGGCCCTCGGTTAGGCCAAGCACACCCCCGTAGAACTCACGGGCGCGGCCGAGGTCGTCGACGGGGATGGCGAGATGGAAGGCGGGACGGCTGCTCATGGCACTCCTTCGAGTCGGGATGCCCTCACCTTGACTCGTTCATGTTCGAATGTCAACATTAGGACATGAACGCCACACCGCTGCGGCCCGCGGCTCGTCGCGGGCTCGCCGACGAGGCAGCCGACCGGGTCCGCGAAGCGATCTTCGGCGGCCATTTCCCGCCCGGCTCCCCGCTGCGCGAGGTCGAACTGGCCGCGTCGCTGGGGATCAGCCGCGGATCGGTACGTGAAGGCTTAGCGGTGCTGGAGCGCGAAGGGCTGGTCCGCGGCGGCTGGCATCGCCCGACGACGGTGACCGAGGTGACCGCGGCCGACGTCGAGGAGGTGTACTCGGTCCGCGCCGCGCTGGACCGGCTGGCCGCGCTCACCGCACGGACGAAAGCCACCGCCGAGGATTTCGCCGAGCTGGACGAGCTGGTCGCCGCGATGGCAGGCGAGGCGGGCGCGGACGCCGACGGTCCCCGTCTGCTCGCGCTGGACATCGCCTTCCACGACCGGATCTACGCGGCCGCGGGCAACCGCAGGCTCACCGAGGCGTGGCAGGCCGTGCGCTCGCAGGTGTTCCTGTTCCAGCTCCAGCGGATCTCGCTCGGTCACGCGCACTACCAGAGCCGCGTCGTCGCCGAACATCGCGAACTGGCGGCGCTGTTGCGGGACGGCGACCCGGACGAACTCGCCCGCGTCGCCGAGGAACACGTCGATTCCGCGCGCCGCAACCTGCTCACCGGCCTGAGCTGAAGGGGACTTTCCTCTCGTTAGCCGCACTGAAGGGCGCTTTCCTCGCGTCTTATGCGACGAAAGTCCCCTTCAGCCCACCGGCGTTTCGGCACCGCGGGCGGCGGCGAGCGCGGCCTCGATCTTGCGGTTGCTGGTCATGCTCGCGGTCACGATCGTCATCGTCGCGAGCACGGCCGCACCCGCGATGTAGGGCGCCCGGACCCCGGCGTTGCTCGCCAGCCAACCGCCGAGCAGCGCGCCGACCGGTCCCGCCGAGACCGACACCAGCCGCGACGCCGCTATGACGCGGCCCAGCAGCCGTTCGGGGACGATCGCCTGACGCACCGACGGCCCGAGCACCATGGTGGCCGCCATCCCGCAGCCGCACACCGCGTACGCGACTCCGGCCAGCACAGCATTGGGCGCCAGGCCCATCCCGAGCACCGCCGAGGCCTCGATCGCCGCCGTCGCGGTCAGCGCTCCCCCGGTGCCCAGCAGCCGTTCCAGCGGACCGGCGAGGAACGCGCCGAGCAGTCCGCCGACCGCCTCCGTCGTCAGCAGCACGCCGTATCCGGTGGCATCCAGACGCAGCGCGTCCCTGGCATACAGCACCATCACCGCGGCCGCGGCGGCGAAGGCGAAGTTGCCGACAGCGGGCCGCAGCGCGAGCCCGAGCAGGATCCGGTCCCGCACGAGATAACGCGCCCCTTCGCGCGCCGCCGTCCACAGTGGACGCCGAGCCTCGTCACCCGCCGGGGCGGGCGGGAGTGTCCGGATCAGCACCGCGCTCAGCACGAACGACACCGCGTCGACGGCGAACGGCACCATCCGGCCCAGCGCGAACAACGCACTGCCCGCTGGCGGACCGACAAAGCTCTCGCCCGTCGTCTGCGCACCACGCAACCAGGCATTCGCACGCCGCAACGAAGGCTGGTCGCGGCCGAGCAGCGTCGGCAGGTACGCCTGGGCCGCGGTGTCGAAGAAAACCTGCCCGAGGCCGAGGAGGAACGCGAGCCCCATCAGCGCCGGGATCCCGAGTACGCCGGAAACCCCTGCCACGACGGCGATTCCCAGCAGCACGGCCCGCGCGAGGTCGGCGATCCACATCGTGCGCCTGCGGTCCCAGCGGTCGACCAGCGCCCCGCAGAACAACCCGCACAGCGGCCACGGCAGCATGACCGCGAAGGTCACCAGGCTGACCACCATCGGATCGCCGGAGATCCCGACCGCCAGCAGCGGCGCCGCCGCGAAGAGGACACCATCGCCCACAGTGGACACCGCGGACGCCGCCCACAACCGGCCAAAAGATCTCGGCAGCTTCGCGCTCATTTAGTGTCCACCGAACCGGGATCCCGCGGCCGGAAGAACATGACGGCGACGCTCGCGGCGTCCTCCTCGCTGTCCCGTGCTTCGCCGATCTCGTCCAGCAGAGCACGCAATCGTTCGCTGAATTCCTCGAACTTCGCCTCGCTGATGCGGGTGTGCTGCATGCGCACCAACCGGGGCGAGTTCTCCGGCGCCTCGGCGAGATCCGCCAAAGCGTGCCCCATCACGACGTCGGACTGGCCCGGTGCCGGTTCGGGCAGCACGATCCGCCGGGCCGCGTGGGCGTAGTAGCGCTCGACGACCCCGCGGACCTTGTTGGTCCGGACCACCTTGATCAGGCCGGCCCGCTCCAGCGTCCGCACGTGGTGGCTGGAGCTGCCCTTGGCCAGCCCCAGCCGCTCGGCGATCTGCGTGATCGTCGCCGGCCCGTCCCGCAGCACGGCCAGGATCCGGTGCCGCACGAGATTGCTCACGGCACGAAGTTGCTCGGTGGTCTCGACGCGCACGACGTCGGCTTCGGATTCTCCGGACTCCCCAGTCACGAGGATGAATGGTCAAGGGTTCTTGACCATTTGTCAAGCGGTCAGCCGAAGAGCTGGACGACCTTGCGGATCAGCTCGTAGACGCCGTAGGCGAAGGGCAGCACGACCCAGGCCCAGGCGAGCACGATGAGCCAGGCTTTCGGTGGGGTGTGCTCACTCATGCCGCCTCACTCCTCGCCTCGATGGCATCCGCCGCAGCGGGCTCGTGGAACTTCGGATTGACCGGCCGGACCAGCTCGTTGGCGACGAAGCCCACCACGAGCAGGCCGATCATGATGAAGAACGACAACGTGTAGAGCGCGGGCCCGGACTTCCCCGCCGACTTCTCGCCGTCCGCGATCGCGTTGACGATCAGCGGGCCCAGCACGCCCGCCATCGACCACGCGGTGAGCAGCCTGCCGTGGATCGCGCCGACCTGGTAGGTGCCGAAGAGGTCCTTCAGGTACGCCGGGATGGTCGAGAAACCGCCGCCGTAGAAGGACAGGATCACCATCGCGCACAGCACGAACAGCAGCTTGGAGGTGTTCGTCGTCAGCGCGATGACGAGGTACAGCAGCGCGCCGAGGCCGAGGTAGAGCCGGTAGATGTTCTTGCGCCCCACCAGGTCCGAAGTGGACGACCAGACGAACCGGCCGAGCATGTTCGTCAGTGAGAGCAACGCCACGAACCCGGCGGCCGCCGCCGCGCCGACCGGCGTCGAGGTCGCCTTGAAGAAGTCGGTGATCATCGGTGCGGCCTTCTCGAGGATGCCGATGCCCGCGGTGACGTTGAAGCACAGGATCACCCACAGGAGCCAGAACTGCGGGGTCTTGATCGCGTTGGCCGCGGACACGTTCGCGGTGGTGATCATCGCGGTGCCGTGATCGGTCTTCGGCTCCCAGCCCTTCGGCCGCCAGTCGTCGGCGGGCACCCGGACGAGCAGCACCCCGAACGCCATGAACACCGCGTAGACCAGGCCGTGCACCAGGAATGCCGTCGCCACCACGCCGACGGACCAGGACGCGGGATTCGTGCCGAGCATCGAGGACGACCACGGCGAGGCGATGAGCGCGCCGCCACCGAAGCCCATGATCGCGATGCCGGTGGCCATCCCCGGCCGGTCCGGGAACCACTTGATCAGCGTCGAGACCGGGGAGATGTAGCCGATACCGAGCCCGATCCCGCCGATCCCGCCGTAGCCGAGCACCACCAGCCAGTACTGCTTCGTGGCCACACCGAGCGCCGCGAGCAGGAACCCCGAGCTGAAGCAGGAGGCGGAGACGAACATCGCCCAGCGCGGCCCGTTGCGCTCGACCAGTGTGCCGCCGAACGCGGCGGACAGCCCGAGCATGACGATGCCCAGCTGGAACGGCAGGGCGCTCTGCGTGCCGGTGAGCCCGAGGGTCTTCTCCAGCGGGGGTTTGAACACGCTCCACGCGTAGGCCTGGCCGATCGAAAGGTGGACCGACAGCGCCGCGGGCGGAACCAGCCAGCGGGTCCAGCCGGGCGGTGCGACGATGCGGGAGCGGCCCAAGAAGCCAAGGCCCATCGGATGCCTCCGTACTCTGGGGTGGTGCAGGGAATGTATTACCCGAATCGGCGTGTTGCACCCTCAGCGGGCCGAAAGGTTCGGCAAGTCGGGCGAAAGGTATGGACCGGATGGGCAGGGTGACGGTACGCAGGCCGGTGCGGCGGCTGACCGCGACCGGGCTGCGGCAACGGCCGGACACGCTGGCGGCGGAGGAACCGCTGGAACTGCGTGTCGGCGGCAAGGCGCTCGCCGTGACCATGCGCACACCCGGCAACGACGTCGAGCTCGCCCACGGCTTCCTGCTGTCGGAGGGCGTGCTCGGCTCCCGTGAGGACATCGCCACCGCCCGCTACTGCGACGGCGTCGACGATCAGGGCCGCAACACCTACAACGTGCTCGACCTGGCGCTGGCCCCCGGGGTCCCGGCACCCGAGACGGGCGTGGAACGCAACTTCTACACGACGTCCTCCTGCGGTGTCTGCGGCAAGGCGGCCCTCGACGCCGTTAAGCTGCGGAGCCGCTTCTCCCCCGCCACCGCCCCCCTCGCCGTCAAGAGCGACGTCCTCGCCACCCTTCCGGATGCCTTGCGCGCCAAGCAAAAGGTCTTCTCCAGCACCGGCGGGCTGCACGCGGCCGCCCTGTTCACCGCCGACGGCACGCTGGTGGCCGTCCGCGAGGACGTCGGCAGGCACAACGCCGTCGACAAGGTGCTGGGCTGGGCCCTGCTCGAAGACCGGATCCCGGCGGGCGACCTCGGCCTGCTGGTGTCCGGCCGGGCCTCGTTCGAACTCGTGCAGAAGGCGGCGATGGCCGGTGTCGGCCTGCTGGCCGCGGTGTCGGCGCCCTCCTCGCTGGCGGTGGAACTGGCCGAGGAGAACGGCATCACGCTGGTCGGATTCCTGCGCGGGGAAAGCATGAACCTGTACACCGGCGACCACCGCGTCCTCGTCTGACGAGACACGGCCCCGGAGAAGTCCACAGAGGACAGACGCGCGGAAAGCCCGCGGCGGCTACCGAGGACCCTTCGGATCGAAGGCTTGCGCCACGGCGAGGCTGTCCTCGTAGACGTGATGCCGGGTGACCAGGCCGTCTTCGACGGTGAGGTGCAGGGCGAACCGTGCGCGGTAGGCGCGTCCGGTGGACCGGGCGGTCTGGCGGATCTCGCCGAGCACGACCGCCTCGTCCCCGTCGACGAGGATGCGCTCGACCTCGGTGGCCACGGCCTCCGGCACGTGGTTTTCGGCGAGTTCGCGGTAGTGCGCGGCGGCGTCGGCGCGGGTCGAACGGTGGCGGATCCACGGGGTCGCCGCCCGGCCGTGTTCGTGGTCCGGCCAGTCCAGTTTCCAATCGCCGTGCTCGGCGTACAGTTCCGCGATGCGCTCGGGGTCGCCTTCGCCGATCCGGCGCAGCAGTTCGTCCACCACGGCACGCGTGGTCGTGGGCACGGACACGGTCATCCTCGGTTCCTCCAGTCCGGAAGCTCGCACCTCCCGACACGAGGCGCGCAGCGCGAAGAGCACCATGATCACCGGCACCGGCGACCCCGGCAATTACCTCCGGGGTAAAGCCCGCGGCTACGCTCGGCGAGGAACGGAATCCCTTCCCCAGAGGACATCGTGAAGATCATCGACAAGATCGCGTGGCTCCGCCTCGACGACGGCAAGATCCTCAGCACGCGCTCGCGAGGCAAGGACGTCTACTACTTTCCCGGCGGCAAACGGGAAACCGGCGAGTCCGATCTGGACACTCTCGTCCGGGAGATCGACGAGGAGCTGGCGGTCACCATCGACCGCGCCACCGCACGCCACGTGGGCACCTTCGAGGCCCAGGCACACGGTCACGACACCGGGATCACGGTCCGGATGACCTGCTACACCGCCGAATACGACGGCGTCCTCGTGCCCAGCAGCGAAATCGAGGAGATCGTCTGGCTCACCTACGCCGACCGCGACCGCGTGTCCCCGGTCGACCAGGTGATCTTCGACCACCTCAGCGCGGCCGGGCTGCTCACTCGGTAGGCGCCCAGTTGCCGTGGAAGCCGTGCGGCACGCGGTCCGGCAGGTGGATCGCGCCGACGGTTTCCAAGGTCGCCGCGTCGAGCAGCGTCAGGTCACTGCGCTGCGTCGCCGCGTCGAACACGAAGCCCATCAGCACCCCGTCGTCCTCCGCGGCGCCGGCCGAGGCGGGCACGAACACGAACTCTCCCGGCTGCCGCCCTCGCCCGAAAGACCGCACGGCGGAAGAACCCGCCTCGAAATCGTGCTTGTACAGCGCGTCCGACGGCGTCGCGCCGTCCTCAGCGGCCACCGAGTAGCCGTAGCGGTGACGACGGCCCACGAGGCGTTCGTCGACGCGCGGGAATTCCTGGCCGCGGTCGTCGAGCCGCTCTTCGAGGACCTTGCCCGCGGTCAGGTCCACGGTCCAGCGGTCCAGGGTCGGCGCGCCCTCGCCAGGGCCGTGCAGCTGGCTGTCGAACATCTTCGGATGCCGCACGACGTCCAGGACGATGCCGTCGCCCTCGTCGTAGGCGTTGAGCGGGTGGAAGACGTAGCACGGCTCGACCTCGAACCAGCGAACGTCGGCGTTGCCGCCTTCGCGCGGCATGACCCCGATCCTCGCGGGGTATCGCGGGTTCCAGCGGTACGGCAGATCGCCGTTCGACGCGATCTTCCCGGCGGCGCGCGCCGAGATCGGGTCCGGGATCCGCACACGCCCGAGCATTGCCGAGACGACCAGCTTCGCCGGCGTACGCAGGATCGGCGGCACCGTCAGGTTGACCGCGGCCTCGGCGTTGAATGTCACCGGCAGGTCGTAGAAGACGACATGGTTTTCGGTCAGGGAGAAGTCGTGCATCATCGGTGAGCCGGTCACCTCGATGTCGACCGTGCGGCGCGCGTGTCCGTGCACGTCGATCACCGAGTACTGCACGCGGTTGCCGTTCCCGAAGAAGTACGAGACGGCGTGGAGCTCGCCGGTTTCCGGATCGCGCTTCGGGTGCGCCGTGTAGCCGCCGGGCAGGGTGCCGTCGAAATCGCACTGGCCCACGGTGTCCAGCTCGTCGGTCAGCTCATAAGCGGCGACGCCCGCCTCGATCAGCGCGAGGGTCTTGCCTGCGTGGCTGATCACGTTCGTGTTGGCGCCGATCGCGCTGAACCCGCACTCCGGTCCCGGTGTCCGCCTGCCGTCGAGGAGTTCGGCGACATACGGATTGCGGACCCACCGGTTGCGGTACCACTCGGCCCGCCCGTCCCGCAGCCGGACGCCGTGCACCATGCCGTCGCCCATGAACCAGTGGTAGGTGGCCGGGTCCACCTCCGAGAGCGGGTTCGGCCCGTTGCGCAGGTAACGGCCGTCCAGATACTCGGGGATCCGCCCGGTCACCTCGAGTTCGGTGATCGTGTGCTCCTGGCTGACCGGAGCGAAGTTGCCTTCGAGGAACTGGTTGCCCATGACGATCCTTCTTCCCGCACGCCCATAACCCTGTTATGCCCCAGGTATAACAGGGTTATGGGATACTGGCAAGCATGAGCGACAAGCCCCGCGCCGCTGAGACCAAGGCCCGGCTGATCGACGCGGCCATCCGGCTGCTGTCCGACGGCGGCCCCGAAGCGCTCCAGGCCCGCAAGCTCGCCGCCGAAGTGGGCGCGTCGACGATGGCCGTCTACACCCACTTCGGCGGGATGGGCGCGCTGGTCGACGCGGTCGCCAGGGAGGGCTTCCTCCGGCTGTCGGCGCATATGGCGCGGGTCGCCGAGACCGACGACCCGGTGGCGGACCTGTTCAGGCTCGCCCTCGCCTACCGGCGCGCCGCGGCCGAGAACCCCCAGCTGTTCGCGGTCACCTTCGGCCAGTCCGCTCCCAGCGGGCAACGGGCCCAGCTCACCGACCTGACCAGCGAAGCGGGCCGGTCCGAACCCCATGAGGGCATCGAGGCCTTCGGCTACCTCCTGCGCGGCGCCGAGCGCGCCATCGAAGCCGGCCGCTTCAAGGCAACCGATCCGCTCGCCGCCGCGTTTCAGTTGTGGAGCGCATTACACGGTTTCGTCACTTTGGAGACATCGGGTCACTTCGGCACCACGGACCACGGGGTTGATCACGTTCTGTTACCGCTCAGCGTCACGCTGGCAGTGGGTCTCGGGGACAGCCCCGAGGCGGCGAAGGCCTCGAGTGAGGTGGCTATCACCGGATGGCGGGAAGCCATCGGAAACGTCGGTGGGTCGTGCGACGATGTCCAGGTCAAGGGGCAATCGGAGGGACAGGGCTAGGTGAAGGAAGACGACGGTGCCCGGCAGGGCACCGCCGGGGACGGCGAGCACGCGACGGCTCGCCGGGTTCGTGGTGCCCGCACCTGGCTCAGCCGCCGCTCGGTACTGATCGCGGGAGCTTCGGGACTCGCTGTAACCGGCCTCGCGGCGGGCACGGCCACCGGCCAGATGCCGTTCGGCAACGCGCTGCAGCGCGCGATCGGCGTCGCGTCGTCCAACCCCGCGACCCAGCTCGGCGCCCCTCGGGTGGAGCGGGTCTATTCCCACGCGCGTGGCCGCGAGGTCGACCTGGTGCTCATGCTGCCGACCAAGGTGCACCAGCCCGGCCTGCCGATGTCGCTCCTGTTGCACGGCCTGCACGGCAACGCCCGTAGCGCGGCCCCGACCGGCCTGCTCAAGCAGCTCAGCAGCGAGGTCGCCCGCAAGGCGGTGCCCGCGTACGGCTTCGTCGCCGTCGACGGCGGTGACAACTACTGGCACGAGGTGCGCCGCGGCGACGACCCGATGGCGATGCTGCTCGAAGAGGTCCCGCAGTGGCTGAAGGCCCGTGGCCTCGCCGGCCGGGACGGGTTGCCGTTCGCCTGCACCGGCCTGTCGATGGGCGGGTTCGGCGCGCTGCTCTACACGCGGCGCCGGGTGGAACGCCGCCAGCCGCCCGCCGCGGTCGCGGCACTGGCGCCCGCGTTGATGACGTCGTGGACCGAGATGAACAAGCGGCACGCGTTCCGGGACGCGGCCGACTGGGGTTCGATGGATCCGCTGCGCTTCGTCAACCAGATCAAGAGCGTGCCCGCCGGGATCTGGTGCGGTACCGAGGATTCCTTCATCACCGGCGTCCGCCGCTACATCGCCGAGTCCCAGCCGATGGTCGCCTACACCGCGCGAGGCAAGCACGGCGACTCGTTCAACCGCACCGTGGTGCCGAGCGTGGTGGGCTTCCTCGGGAAGCACGTGCCGCGGACGGCGTGACGCGCGGCGGTCAGCAGGTCAGGAGACCCAGCGCGCGATCACGGACATCAGCCAGAACCCGAGGGCCGTGGCCACCACGAAGAACAGCGACCAGGTGAGCAACGGGCCGCGGCTGTCCCGCACGTCCCGGATGCGCCACAGCGTGTAGCCCGAAACCGCGAACAACGGGAGCGGGAGCAGCGGCAGCGGCGACAGCCGGGTGACGACGGCGACCAGGCAGGTGCCGGTGAACACGACGAGCATGCCCAGCAGTGCCTTGTGCAGCCACGGGAACCGCCGGTACATCGAGAAGACCACGCGCTCGCTGAGCTCGCGGATACCGCCCACCTCACCGTCGGACTCGACGGCTCTGGCGGGTTCGGCGGCCTGGTTCTCCCCGCCGGGTGCGGTCAGCGGCACGGTGTCTTCCTGGGCTGTGTCATCCCGAAAGAGGGCGGTCATCCTGAAATTCTCTCAGAGCCCCCGAACGGGGCAGCCGGCACTAGGCCGACTTCTCCCCGCGCTCGCTGCGGGCCCGCCGCGACGGCTGCCGCGCGACGATCGTCGGGTTCACGTTCTCACGCACGGTCTGCTCGGTGATCACGACCTTCGCCACGTCGTCGCGGCTCGGGATGTCGTACATGACCGGCTGCAGCACCTCTTCCATGATGGCGCGCAGACCACGGGCACCGGTACCGCGCAGCACCGCCTGGTCGGCGATCGCCTCGAGCGCGGTCTTGGTGAACTCGAGCTCGACGTTGTCCATCTCGAAGAGCTTCTTGTACTGCTTGACCAGCGCGTTGCGCGGCTGGGTCAGGATCGAGACCAGCGAGTCCTTGTCCAGGTGGTTGACCGTGGCGACCACCGGCAATCGGCCGATGAACTCCGGGATCAGCCCGAACTTGATCAGGTCCTCCGGCATGGTCTCGGAGAAGATGTCGCTCTCCTCGATCTCGGCCTTGGTGCGGATCTCCGCGCCGAAGCCGAGGCCGCGCTTGCCGACCCGCTCGTTGATGATCTTCTCCAGCCCGGCGAACGCGCCGGCCACGATGAACAGCACGTTCGTCGTGTCGATCTGGATGAACTCCTGGTGCGGGTGCTTGCGGCCGCCCTGCGGCGGCACCGAGGCGGTGGTGCCCTCGAGGATCTTCAGCAGCGCCTGCTGCACACCCTCGCCGGACACGTCGCGGGTGATCGACGGGTTCTCCGACTTGCGGGCGATCTTGTCGACCTCGTCGATGTAGATGATGCCGGTCTCGGCGCGCTTGACGTCGTAGTCGGCGGCCTGGATCAGCTTGAGGAGGATGTTCTCGACGTCCTCGCCGACGTACCCGGCCTCGGTGAGCGCGGTGGCGTCCGCGATGGCGAACGGCACGTTCAGCAGCTTGGCCAGCGTCTGCGCGAGGTAGGTCTTGCCGCAGCCGGTGGGGCCGAGCATCAGGATGTTCGACTTCGCCAGCTCGACGGACTCCTCCTTGGAGTCCTTCGGCCCGGCCTTGTCGTCGGCCTGGATGCGCTTGTAGTGGTTGTAGACCGCCACCGCGAGGGTCCGCTTGGCGTCGTCCTGGCCGATGATGTACTGCTCGAGGAACTCGTGGATGTCCGCGGGCTTGGGCAGCTCGTCGAGTTTGACGTCACCCGCCTCGGCCAGCTCCTCCTCGATGATCTCGTTGCAGAGGTCGATGCACTCATCGCAGATGTAGACGCCGGGCCCGGCAATGAGCTTCTTCACCTGCTTCTGGCTCTTCCCGCAAAAAGAGCATTTCAGCAGGTCTCCGCCGTCACCGATCCGTGCCATGGCCGTTGACCTCGTCCCCTCCGGCGCGGGGGTCCGCGCCTGACTGTGTTGCCGCCCACCCGGTCACCCGCGACCAGGTGGAGCCTCACGCATTGCCACTGACGGTACCCGTCCGACACCGCGAGCGGGAACACCCGCGGCCCCAACCGAGCAAGCCAGAGAACGACACTAAACCAGGAAGCCGGTGCATGTCGTCTTCTCGACACGCACCGGCCCGGCGGATCTAGTTGGCCGACCCCTTACGGTACGGCAGCACCTCGTCGATGATGCCGTACGCGAGCGACTCTTCGGCGGTGAGGATCTTGTCCCGCTCGATGTCGGCCTTGATCTGCTCGACGTCCTTGCCCGTGTGCTTGGCCAGGATAACCTCCATCTGGCGCCGCACCCGCTGGATCTCGTTGGCCTGGATCTCCAGGTCGGAAACCTGGCCGTAGGTGCCCTCGGTGGCGGGCTGGTGGATCAGCACGCGGGCGTTGGGCAGCGCGAGGCGCTTGCCCTTGGTGCCGGCGGCCAGCAGCACCGCGGCGGCCGAGGCGGCCTGGCCGAGGCAGACGGTCTGGATGTCCGGGCGGACGAACTGCATGGTGTCGTAGATCGCCATCAGCGAGGTGAACGAACCACCCGGCGAGTTGATGTACATGCTGATGTCGCGGTCCGGGTCCTCGTGCTCGAGGTGCAGCAGCTGGGCCATCACGTCGTTGGCCGACGCGTCGTCCACCTGCACGCCGAGGAAGATCGTCCGCTCCTCGTACAGCTTGTTGTACGGGTTGGACTCCTTGACGCCGTAGCTCGTGCGCTCCACGTAGGACGGGAGGATGTACCGCGACTGGGGGACGTTGCCGGCCGGGAAGTCACCCGGGAGCCGGAAGTTGCTCATGAGAGGTCTCCTGTGTGCCTTCGCGCTCAGTTGGTCGAGTTCGGACGGTTGCCCGCGGTCAGCACGTGGTCGACGAAGCCGTAGTCCTTCGCCTCCTGCGCGGTGAACCAGCGGTCGCGGTCGCCGTCCTTGATGATCTGCTCGACGGTCTGCCCGGTCTGCTCGGCCGTGATCTTGGCCAGCTCCTGCTTCCACTTGTTGAACACCTCGGCCTGGATGGCGATGTCGGAGGCGGTACCGCCGACACCGGCCGAGGGCTGGTGCATGAGGATGCGGGCGTGCGGCAGCGCGTACCGCTTGCCCGGGGTCCCCGAGGAGAGCAGGAACTGCCCCATGGAAGCCGCCATGCCCATCGCGTAGGTCGCGACGTCCGGGCGGATCAGCTGCATGGTGTCGTAGATGGCGAACCCGGCGGTCACCGAGCCACCCGGCGAGTTGATGTAGAAGGTGATGTCGGACTCGGAGTCGTCCGCGTCGAGCAGCAACAGCTGCGCGGTGATCCGGTTGGCGACCTCGTCGTTCACCTCGGAACCGAGGACCACGATGCGCTCGGAGAGCAACCGCTCGAACACCGAGTCGGTCAGGGTGAGCCCCGCGGTGCCGGTCCGGGCCTCGGGCTTGTGCTGCGTCACGTCTGCCTGCCTTTTCGCCGCCGACGGCCCTCTGTGTCCCAGCGGGCCGCCTCGTTTCCAGATGCTCAAGATCTTGCAATCGACCCTAACGAACTCGGGCGGTGCAGAATGCCTGACACCGCCCGAGTTCGCTCAGAGCTTCATGAGGAGATCACTCCGCCGGAGTCTTCGCCGTCTCCTCGGTGACCTGCGTCTCCTCGGTTGCCCCGGCATCCGCCTCGGGGGTCTCCTCACCGAACAGCTCGGTGAGGTCGACCTCGGCGCCGGAGGCGTCGGTCACGGTGGCCTTGCGGACGACCGAGGCGAGCGCCTTGCCGCGGCGGACGTCGGCGAAGATCGCGCTCAGCTGACCGGACTGCTGGGCCCGCTGGACGTACTCGTCGGGGCTGATGCCGAAGCGCTGGGCCTGGTAGATGATCCGCTCGGTGAGCTCGCCGTCGTTGACCGAGGTCTTCTCCTCGTCGGCGATGGTGTCGAGCAGCAGCTGCGTGCGGACGGCCTTCTCGGACTCGGTGCGGACCTCGTCGTTGAACTCGTCCAGCGTGCGGCCCTCGGCTTCCAGGGCCTTGGCGAACTGCGCCTCGTCGTGGTCGAACGGGTGGACCGCGTCGTGCTTGCGGTTCTCGATCTCGGACTCGAGGACCTTCTCCGGGATCGGGACCTCGGTGCGCTCGAGCAGCTCGTCGAGGACCTTGTCACGGGCCTGGACGCCCTGCTGCATCTTCTTGACGCGGCCCAGCCGCTCGCGCAGATCGGCCTTCAGCTCGTCCAGCGTGTCGAACTCGCTGGCGAGCTGGGCGAACTCGTCGTCGGCCTCGGGCAGCTCGCGCTGCTTGACGGTCTGGACGGTCACCGTGACCTCGGCGTCCTTGCCGGCGTGCTCACCGGCGACGAGCTGGGTGGTGAACGACTTGGTCTCGCCGGCGTTCGCGCCGATGATCGCGTCGTCGATGCCGTCGACCAGCTGACCGGAGCCGATCTCGTAGGACAGCCCCGTGGTGGAGGCCTCCTCGACGGCCTGGCCGTCCACGGTGGCGGCGAGGTCGATCGAGACGAAGTCGCCGTTCTCGGCCGGGCGCTCGACACCGGTCAGGGTGCCGAAGCGGGCACGCAGCTCGTCGAGCTGCTCGTCGACCTCGGCGTCGGTCAGCTCGACATCGTCGACGCTGATCGTGAGGCCTTCGAGGTCGGGCAGGGTGATCGCCGGGCGGACGTCGACCTCCGCGGTGAACTCCAGGACCTCGCGGTCCTCGAGCTTGGTCACCTCGAACTCGGGCTGGCCCAGCGTGCGGACCTCGCCGGCGCGGACGGCCTCGATGTACTTGGCCGGGATGGCCTCGTTGACGACCTCGTCGAGCACCGGGGCGCGCCCGATCCGGCTTTCCAGGACGCGAGCGGGTGCCTTTCCGGGCCGGAAACCGGGGATGCGCACCTGCTGGGCGATCTTGCGGTACGCGGCGTCGAAGTTCGGCTTGAGCTCGTCGAACGGCACCTCGACATTGATCTTGACTCGCGTCGGGCTGAGCTGCTCGACGGTGCTCTTCAAGGTCTTCTCCTCGAGCGGTAAACGATGTGAGTGGTCAATCCATGCGAATTGCCCCGGTCACCTGCTACGGACCGGGAGAACCGAGTCTAGGCCAGCCGCCTGCCGCCACCCGGTCCGGGGGCGCCGGATCGTCCGCGGGGCGTGTCCCGTCGCGCGAGCGGGGGTGCCGGGGCCTAAGGTCGGCCTCCCGGACCGCGTTCCTGGACACTCCGTGTCACTGCCTTTACGCTGTGTCAATAGCCCTCTCCGAGGAGGTCGGATGGCTGTGCCGGATCCGTTGCGGTACCCGATGCGCCGACGGGCGGACGGGCAGTTCGAGCGGGTCTCGTGGCGGGTCGCGCTCGCCGAGATCGGCGGGCGGCTGCGGCGGCTGGTGCGCGCCCACGGCGGCGGCGCGGTGGGCTGGTACTTCGGCGACCCGCTCGCCTTCTCCCGCACGGAACCGGCGGAACCGCCGTGGCACGAGGACTTTCTGCGCGCGCTCGGCACCGGGCACGTCTACTCGGCCGGGGCGCAGGACATCACCAACCGGTTCGTCGCGAGTCACCTCCTCTATGGGCCGACGCACCGGGTGCCGGTCCCCGACCTCGCCCGCACGGACCTCGTCCTCGCGCTCGGCGCGGGCCCGGCGGACGGCCCGGAAGCGCCGAGGATCCGGAAGCAGCTGCGGGCGGTGACCGGCTGCGGCGGACGGGTCGTGGTGCTGGATCCGGTGCGGTCGGAGACGGCACGGGCGTTCGAGCACGTCCCGCTGCTGCCCGACGGCGACCCCTGGCTGCTGCTGGCACTGCTGAACGTGATCTTCGCCGAGGGCAGGGAACACGTCAGGACACTGCACCGGACCGTCGGCGCCGAAACGCTGCGCCGCATCGTGACCCCGCACACCCCGGAAGCCACCGAATGGCACACCGGCGTCCCCGCCGACCGCGTGCGCGGGCTCGCGCGGGAGATCGCCCGCGCCGAACGTGCCGTCGTCTACGGCCGCGCCGGGACGTGCGCCGGGCCGTTCGGCCCGCTCGTCGCCTTCCTGCTCGACGCCGTCACGATCGTCACCGGCCACCTCGACAGCGAGGGCGGCCTGGTGGCCGATCGCGAGGCGTTCCCGCTGGAGACGATCGCCGAACGCGCCGGGCTGCTCGGCGCCCCGGCGGGCGGCACGCTCGACGTGCTGGGCACACTCCCCGCGGCCATGCTCGCCGTGAAGTCCACCTCACCCGGCCCGGACCGGCTGCGGGCGCTGTTCGGCTCCGACGGCAACCCCGCGCTGGCGGCACCCGACGCCGCCGAACTGGAGTCCGCGATGCGGGGGCTCGACCTGTTCGTGTCGATGGGCCGGTACCTCGACGACACCAGCAGGCTCGCCCACTACCTGCTGCCGACCACTCCCTGTCCGGACGCGGACGGCGAGGCACGCACGGAACAACGGATCGTCGAGGATCTCGCGCTGCGGGCCGGAATCGTGCCGGTACTCCCCGCCGTGCTGCACCGGATCGGCCGTCCGCTGGCGGATTTCCGGCACCGCCGGGGCACTTCCGTCGTGACGCGAGCCGAACCGGCCGACGGCGGCTACCTGTTCGGCGAACCGCCCGGCCCGCGGATTCCGGTGCCCGCGCGACGAGTCCGGCTGGCACCGCCGGTGATCGTGGCCGAGGTCACCCGCCTCTCCGAACGCTCCGACACCGTGCCCGCCGTGCCGCTGAAGGAGATCGCGGTCCACGCCGAGAACGCCTGGCTGTACGACGAAACCCTGATGCGGCGCGCGCGGCGGCTGGCCCCGCGTGCCGCGTCGACGTGACCGGGCCGAAATCGGCCACACAGCCGCTTCACAGGCAGTACACATCGGACGCACACGGCGCCCGCGCACGCTCGAACCATGGCAGCACCGGCGAGGACGGAGACGCGCCGGTGGCACCGGCTCGCCCGGCTTCCGCTGCGCACGAAGCTCATCGCGTCGATGCTGCTCCTGCTCACCGTGGTCTGCCTGATCATCGGTGTCGTCAGCGAATTCGCGCTGAGTGCCTTCCTCACCCGGCAGACCGACAGCCAGCTCTACGCCGCCGCGGGCCGGGCGCGGGAGTTCGCCGCACGCGTGCCGTCCGGTGGCCCGCCGAGCGGACGCAGCCCGCTCAACGCGCCCGGACAGGCGGCGGGGACGGTGACCGCCCAGGTCTCCGACGGCGAAGTCGTCGACGCGGCAACACTTTCCGCACACGGCCAGCGACAGGAACTCACCGACGATCAGGAGGACGTGCTGCTGGCCGTCCCGGTCGACGGCAAGCCGTACACCCGGTCGCTGGGTGATCTCGGGGAGTACCGGCTGGCGGCGTTCGCCGTCCCCAGGGGCGTCGTCGTCACGGGCGTCCCGTTGAAGCCGATGCACGACACGCTGCTGACCGTCGGCCTGATCCTGTTCGGGGTCGCCGCGGCCGGGCTCGTCGGCGCGGGCTTCCTCGGCGCGTTCGCCGTCCGCCGCACACTGCGCCCGCTCGACCGCGTCGCCGCGACGGCGAGCCGGGTTTCCGAACTCCGGCTCGATCGCGGGCACGTGGCTCTCGAAATCCGGGTCCCGGCGGCGGACACCGATCCGCGGACCGAGGTCGGCCAGGTCGGCGCGGCGCTGAACCTCATGCTGGGCAACGTCTCGCAGGCGCTGGAAGCCCGTCATGCCAACGAAACCCGCGTACGCCGGTTCGTCGCGGACGCCAGCCATGAACTCCGGACTCCCCTGGCCGCGATCCGCGGTTACGCCGAACTCGCCGAACGGGGAAGCGCTCTCGTGCCCCCGGACGTCGCCCATTCGATGACCCGGATCCGGTCCGAAGCCGACCGGATGACCACGCTCGTCGAGGATCTGCTGCTGCTCGCCCGGCTCGACGCCGGCCGCCCGCTCGACGCCGGCGAGGTCGACCTGACCCGGCTGGTGGCCGACGCCGTCGGCGACGCGCACGTCGCCGGACCGGCGCACCACTGGCAGCTGCGGCTGCCGCCGCATCCGGTGCCGGTCTTCGGCGATGTCCAGCGGCTGCACCAGGTACTGGCGAACCTGCTCGCCAACGCCCGCACGCACACCCCGCCGGGCACGACCGTGGTCACCGCGCTGACGCTTTCACCGGAAGGAAGCCCAAACGGAAGCGCTGTCCTGACCGTCACCGACGACGGCCCCGGCATCGCGCCGGAGCTGCTGCCGAGCGTGTTCGAACGGTTCGCGCGCGGGGATTCCTCGCGCTCGCGGGCGGCGGGCAGCACCGGGCTCGGGATGGCGATCGCGGCCGCCGTCGTCACCGCGCACCACGGAACCATCGGAGTCCACAGTGGACCGGGCCGCACCGAGTTCACGGTGCGGTTACCGGTGGGCCCCCGCGGCGGTTTTCACCGTGGCTGACCGGACCGCCCGACGTACGCCTCGCCGCGCGGGGAAAGGCGATAGCCGACTTCGAGACTGAGCGTGAGGCCCAGATCCTTGAGCTTGCGGACATTCCGCTTGAACACCAGCAGATCGTCCCAGCCGAGTTCCGCGGCCAGCTCCGCCGCGCGACGTCCCGGGTGCGCGGCGATCGCGGCGAGTGTCTCGGCGGTCCACGCGCCACGCGGATTCGCTGCGTCGAACCGGGTCAGCCGCGCCTCGATGTCGGTGACGTCTTTTTCGGTCAGCTCGGCACTTTCGGCCAATCGCGTGCGCGGATCGGGCTCGTCGACGCGGTGGAAGCGGACGCGGTACAGCGGCGTCTCGGGGTTGCCCCGCAGATCGGCGATCAGGGCGGCACGATCTTCGTACCCGGCCTGGGCGGCGTCGGCGTCAGTGAGGTCGTCCTCGGTGACGTGCTCGACCGCGTCGACCTCGATCATGCCCGTACCGGTGCGGTAGCGGTGGCCCGCGATCGCCTTGTTGCGCGCCCAGCGGCGCACCATCAGCGTCACCGTGCCGGCCTCGATCCCGGCCCGCAGCCGCTGCTCGAACAACATGCGCCCATCGTACGGCCCGCGTCCGCCGGTCTCGCAGGTCCTTTGTGGACGGCGAGGTGCCGAAGGACGCCTTGCGTGCGTTCAGTGCACTGAAGGCGTCCTTCAGCACCGCCAACGCACTGAAGGCGTCCTTCAGCCCGGTCGGCCACGTCCGGGTGAAACCGGGCGAATGTGGGCTGCGCGACATCGGGAAGATCGTCAGGAATGCCTCACGAACGCCTCAGCCTTAGCACAGGAAAGAAGCGGATCCTGATCTCAAGGGGGTTCGCTCGGGCGAGGAGGACGCCATGATCGGGGTACGCCGGGGGCAGTACTGGCACACCGCCAGCGCGCGGGGTCCGCGCGCGAACAATGCCGACGCCGTCGGCGCGTACGCCGTGAAGGGCGGCCCGGGGCTCGTTTTCGCGCTCGCGGACGGCGTCGGCGATTCGCCCGACGCCGCCCGCGCGGCCCGCACCGCGGCGGCGACGGCGGCCCGCGCGAACATCGCGGACGGTCCGGTCGCGGCGATCCTGGCCGCCCAGCGCGCGGTGCACGCGCTCGGCGGAGACGGTGACGCGGTGCTCGTCGTCGCGATGCCGACGGCCACCGGCTACCGCATCGCCTGGGTCGGCGACGTGCGGGCGTACGCCTGGGACGGCGTCCTGCTCAGCCAGCTCACCACGGACCACACGCTCGCCCAGTACTTCCGCGCCCGGCACCAGCCGACCACGCCGCGCATGGAGCACATGGTCACCACCAGCGTCCGCACCACGCACCCGCACGAGATCGGCACCGCCGAGCTCACCGGGTCCGGCGGTCTGCTGCTCAGCAGCGACGGCGTGCACAAGACGGTGCCGCTGGCGACGATGCAGCACATCCTGGCCGACCCGGCGGGCAGCGCGCAGGGCCTCGTCGACAGGGCGATGGCGCTGGGTGGCACCGACAACGCGACGGCACTCTTCGTCGAACCGCTCGCGGACGCCGTCACCGGCCGCATCGACACCGGTGACGCGGTCACCGCCCGATTTCCCCTCGCCGCGTGAGCCAGGCCCGTGACCGGGCTTGATCACTTGATCGAACGCTCGCGTTTGAGCTGCCGGTACTCCCTGAGCACCAGCACGATGATCACCACGTCGAGTGCGGCGAAGAACGGCAGCGCGATCGAATGCGTGTGGATCGCGCGGATGACCTCGTAGACGACGAACGCGGCCAGCACCAGCGCGGCCACCGGGTAGGCCCGGACGATCTTGCGGGCCAGCGCCCACACCAGGCCGAGCTTGATCAGGCCGTGCGCGAAGAGGTAGGCGACCGCGAACGTCTTCGTACCGCCGTTCACGAAGTCCTCGGCAGCCTGCTGGAAGTGGTGGGACAGCGTGCCGCCGGGGTCGCCGAGCAGGTCGCGGGCGAGCACGGCGTGGGTGAACCCGGTGACCACGGAGCCGGGGACGAACGCCAGGATGACCGCGCCCACGACCTGGAGCAGGCCGTCCAGGCCCTTCAGCGCGATCGCGATCCGGAAGAGCTTCTCGGTGGTGCTTGTCGACGTCCCATCGGCCATACGGGCCAGCTTGCCCCAAACGGCCGACGGCTGCATCAGGAGGAATCAGGAGGTCGAGGTGCGTTCCGGGCGCTTCGGGCACTTCGCGTGGCGGGCGGCGCGGCCGGTGGGATCGGTGCCGTAGAAGGGAAAGCAGGCAGCGTCGCCAGGACGGCGGCGTTGAGCGGCGAGAGAGCCCCGAAAGTCGCGAAGGCGGTCGAGAAGGCGGTCGAGAAGGCGTACGTCGCTCTCAATCACCGATGCTGCAGCCATGCCTTCTCGCACGATGTACACGTCGGATCGAACCAATTCCCTCCGAGCGCGAGAACGTCTTCGCGCATTACGACGACTTCGACGCCGCAGAGGGTTGTGAAATATTCTCGCGGCCGAGGAACAAAAGCGCCGTCGAAGGCGTGGCGCTTCCCTTCAGCCTGCTCGCAGCCTGTCGTATACCTGGAGCACTACCGCGGGAGCGGCTTCCTGTCTGATGAAAGGGATGTCGCGGACTACCGAGAACTCGCTAAGGTCCTAGGCAAGAAGGCACTGGGCGAGGAAGCCTCGCGGGAGCTACTCGTGGAGGCATCGGGATAGTGGAGGTCGCGATCGAGGCGGTAGTGGGCATCCGCGACACCAAGGACCGTCCTGGCGGTCAGCTGACCGTCTCCCATCAGGCCTGGTCAGCAGCCCTCGACAGCCTCCGGCATGGCTGATCCGGCGGTCCGGCTGCGCCCGGTCGGCGTGGCTGATCTGGAGATGTTCCGCCGCTTCGCCACAGAACCAGGGCTGATCGGTCTCGACTGGTCCGGTTTCCGCGACGCCCAGGCCCCAGCACGACGTTTCGCGGAGGACGGCTACCTCGGCACCGAGGACAGCCGCCTCATCGTCGAAGTCGACGAGCAGGACGTCGCGGGCTTCGTGAGCTGGAGCGCGGGCAGCTACACCCGCGACGCGAAATACTGGGAGATCGGCATCGCCCTGCTCCCCGAGTGGCGCGGCAAGGGCATCGGCTGGCGCGCCCAGGCCATGCTGTGCGACTACCTTTTCGCGCACACGCCCGTCCAGCGTATCCAGGCCGCCACCCACCCCGAGAACCTCGCCGAGCAAAAATCCCTCGAAAAGGCCGGTTTCCACCTCGAAGGCGTCGTCCGCGCCTGCGAGTTCCGCGCGGGCCACTGGCGCGACGGTCACCTCTACAGCCGCCTCCGCACCGACCCCGCCCCTCCCACCTCCTGAGATCTCCCCCCAATCACGCGAGTTCCGCCTCCCATCACGCGACTTCCGCGCCTGATCACGCGAACCGACCCTCCAAGCACGCGAACCGACCCTCCAGGCACGCGAGTTTCCGCGCTGTGCCAAGGGAGTGTACGGTCCTCGGCTTCCTGACTAGAGTCGCGGAATGGACCTCGAGAAGCTGAGACAGCGGTTCGCGGCACTGACCTGCGCCCATCTCACGGACGCGTGCGTCCGCGCTCATGTCCCGGTGCGGTGCGCACCTTCGTCCGTGCAGGCCGCGGTGGCGGGCACCCGGCTGATCGGCCGGGCCGCACCCGCCCGGCACGTCGGCAGCGTGGACGTCTTCCTCGAGGCGTTCACGAACGCGGAGCCCGGCGGCGTGCTGGTGGTCGACAACGGCGGCCGGACGGACGAGAGCTGCGTCGGCGACCTGGTCGTCCTCGAGGCGCAGGCGGCCGGGCTGAGCGGCGTCGTGATCTGGGGCCTGCACCGCGACAACGCCGACATCCGGGCGATCGGGCTGCCGGTGTTCAGCATGGGGTCGATCCCGACCGGGCCGCTGCTCCTGCAGAGCCGTCCGGCCAACGCGCTGGAATCCGCCATCGTCGGCGAATGGACCGTGACCCGCGACGATCTCGTGCTCGGCGACGACGACGGCGTCCTGTTCGTCCCGGCCGACCGCGCCGACGAGCTGTTCACGCTCGCGGAGACGATCCGCGACACCGAACGCCGTCAGGCCGAGCAGATCCGCTCCGGCGACACGCTGCGCAAGCAGCTCCACTTCGACGCTTTTCTCACCGCGCGCCGGAAAAACCCCGCCCACACCTTCCGCGAACACTTGCGTTCCATCGGCGGCGCCATCGAGGAGTAGCAATGCCGTTAAGGCCACCTTACGGGCGTCTGACGCCCGTAAGGTGGCCTTAACGGAACTTCAGCGCGCGTCCAGCAGGGCCGGGGGCGCGGCCTGGGCGGACGTGCCCCACGAGGTGGGCTTGCCACTCAGGGTGAAGCGGATCTTCCCGGCGCCGAGCAGATCCTCGTGGCTCAGCCAGCTCTTCGCGAGCGAGCGATTGTGAACGTCCACAGAGGACACATACTGCAGCTTCGACGCACTCGCGCCCGGCGCGTCGATCTTCAGCTTCTTGCCGCCGTCCGGCCGGATCTCGACCTTCTCGAACATCGGCGCGCTCAGCAGGTACGTCCCCGAGCCGGGCTGCGCCTCGAACACGCCCGCCATCGCGAACACGAGCCACGACGAGATCGTGCCGAGGTCGTCGTTGCCGGGCATGCCGTACGGCGTGTCGGTGAACAACGTCCGCGCCGCGCGCATCACGGCCGACGTCTTCCACGGCGCGCCCGTCCACGCGTACATCCACGGCGCGTGCAGGTCCGGCTCGTTGTTGGGGTTGAACGCGAAGTTGTTGTGATAGTCGTACGCGCCGTGGACCCACGAGTCCTTGGCGGCCTTCGCCGGGTTCTGCAGGAGCAGCGGCATGTCGAAGAACGTGTCGAGCCGCTTCTCCGCCTGCGCCGCGCCACCCATCAGGCCGAACAGCTTCGTGGTGTCCTGCTGCGCCAGCCACTGGTACTGCCACGGCGTGCCCTCGTGGAAGCCGGTCGACTTGGCCGGATCGGGGTCGCCGACGCCGGTGCCGTCCGCCGCCTTGGTCCGCGGAAATCCGGTGTAGCCCTTGGACTGCACGCCGTTGTCCCACAGCTTCGTGAAGTTGTCACAGCGCGCGGCGAGCGTCTTCGCCTTGTCCTTCTCACCGAGTCCGGTGGCCATTGTGGACAGTGCGCAGTCGGCCAGCGCGTACTCCAAAGTGGCCGAACCCGCCTGACGCGTGTCGCCGAACTTGTAGCCGGGGACGTCCTGGTAGCCGATCCAGCCGTTCTTGACGTACGTCGGGTTGCCGTCACGTCCACGGAAGCTCGACTGGTCCTGCGGAACCTCGTTGACGTTCTTCCACAGCGCGTCGAACAGCTGGCGCGCGGTCTTGTTGTCGAGCAGTCCCCGGCGGTAGTTGTCGACCACCCACGGCGTCACCGGATCGCCGCTCATCACGTTCGTCTCGCCCTGACCGAGCGCCCAGCGCGGCACCCAGCCACCGTCTTGGTAGATCTTGAGCACGGACTTCGTCATGTCCGCGGCCCTGTCCGGATGCAGCAGCGCGACGAGCTGGTTCTGCGAGCGGTAGGTGTCCCACAGCGAGAACATCTGGTAGTACGGCGAATCGCTCTTGTGGACCTTGTCGTCGAAGCCGCGGTACTTGTTGTCCACATCGGACCCGAGCGACGGGTGGAGCAGCGAGCGATAGAGCGCGCTGTAGTACGTCCGCTGGTCGGCGGTGGTGCCGCCCGCGACGCGCATACGGTCCAGTTCCTCGCGCCAGGTCTTGTTCGCGGCCTTGTGGGCCTTGTCGAACGACCTCGGCTGCTCGGCGACGCGGTTGCCGCGCGCACCGTCGATCGAGGTGTACGAAATCCCGACCGAGGCGCCGACCTGCTTACCCGCCTTCGGGTCAAAGCTCAGCCACGCACCCGTGCGCCCCGCGCCGAACTGGGCGTCGCGCTGGCTCGGCGTCAGTTTGCCGTCGACCCAGGTGCCGAACGAGGCGAACTTCCGGTCGAATTTGGCGCTGAAGAAGATCTTGTAGCGCTCCTTCTGGGTCTCCCAGCAGAAGTTGCCGCCCTGGAGCCAGCCTTCGACGGTGTCGTCGCCGACGACGTGCACCTCGCCCGCGTAGCTGTAGCCGTTGCTCTCGGTGGCCTCGATGAAAACGTTGTCAGTGGTGGCGCCGGCGGGGAAGGTGTAGCGGTGCTGGCCGGTGCGTTCGGTGGTGGTCAGCTCGGCGTTGATGCCGTTGTCCAGTTTCACACCGTAATAGCCGGGTTCCCGTGATTCGTTGGCATGGTTGAACTTCGCGCCGTACTGCGCTGGGTCGGAGGAGGTGACCGCGCCGGTCGTCGGCATGAAGCGGAAGTTGCCCATGGTCTGGCAGCCGACGCCGGAGAGATGGGTGTGGCTGAAGCCGAGGATCTTGTCCTGCGCGTAGTCGTAGGAGGCGTACTTTTTGAGCTGGGTGTCCGGGGACAGCTGCACCATCCCGAACGGCGAGGCGGCGCCCGGGAACGTCGTCCCGTCGCCGTTGTTGCCGATCGACGTGTCTACCAGCTTCGTCGGATCGTCCGCGAACTTCGGGCCACTCTCGGCCGACGCCGCGGGCGCCGCCACCGTGGCGGCCCCGAGCGTGCAGGCGAGCACGGCGGCGAAGACCCGGTTTCGCGCTCTCATCGCGATGGTTCCTCTCTGACAACGTTGTCATGACGCGTATCCATCGATCCTCACCGATGGGCACGATTCCGTCAATCCCGCCGTTGGTCGTGACGGATGGGCTACAAAGAGTCCATGGAGCGACCGGAGCCGGACTGGCCGACCTGCGATCAGGTGGACGAGCAGGGCGAGCCCTGCGTCGGCTTCCGCGCCGAAGACATCGGCCGATGCCTGAACCACCTGACGCCGGAGCAACTCGACCGATTCCTCTCTCGGCTGTCTCCGGGCGCACCCCTCGCGGCACCAGGTACCCGCCTGCTCCCCGAGTGGTGGGACCGAATCCTCGCCGTCACACAGTTTTCGCTCGGCGATGTCGACGTGCGGTGGGCCAGGTTCCCGGGCTGGGTGTCGTTCGTCGATGCGAAGTTCACGGGAGAGGCGAAATTCTCTCACGCGACGTTCGAACAGAGCCCGTCATTCGACCGCGCCGAATTCTCCCGGGAAGCCAGATTCGACGGTGTGGATTTTCGCGTAGGAGCGTCGTTCGCGAAGGCCAAATTCAACGAGAAAGCCGAATTCCAGGCAGGCAGCTTCGGTGGCCACGGCGTGTTCACCGAGGCAAGCTTCGACGGAGAGGTCATCTTCGATCAAGCGCGGGCATTCAATTCTTTGGTGTTCGACAAGGCGACATTCGACCTCGGCGAACGGCAAAGACTACTGCTCGACGCGGCAGATCTGAGCTTTGATCTGGCGACCTTCAAGAACCCTGTCGTGCTCGAGATCAAGGCCGGTACGGTGTCGTGCGTAGCCACCCGATTCGAGGGCTCGACCACCGTGCAATTGCGGAATACGGCCGCGACCATGGATCGCGCGGTGTTCACTGCCCCGTCATCGATCACCGCGGCACCCGCCACGCCGGCGGTCGACAGGTACGAGCCGGGATTGTTTTCGTTGCGTGACGTAGATGTGAGCAATCTGACGATCATCGATGTCGATCTGCGGGTCTGCGCATTCGGCGGCGCCCTTCATCTCGACAAACTCCGTTTGGAAGGCGACTGCCGATTCGGCGAACCGCCCCCGGGTATCCACGTCGGACGGGCATGGTTTCCGGTCTGGCGCTGGACATGGCGAGCGGTCATCGCCGAGGAGGCCGTCTGGCGTGCCACGACAGCCAAAGGAATCGGATGGGCCGACTACGGGCCCGCATTGAACGCCAAGCGGATCGCGAATCTGTACCGGCAGCTCCGCAAAGCGCGGGAGGACAGCAAGGACGAGCCCGGAGCGGCCGACTTCTACTACGGCGAAATGGAAATGCGGCGCAACGACCGCCTCGCGTCACTGGCCGAACGTGCCATCCTTACCCTCTACTGGGCCACGTCCGGTTACGGGCTTCGCGCGAGCAGGGCGTTCGTCTTTCTCGTCGTTCTCCTTCTGCTGTCCGGGTTCTTCTTCCAGCACTTCGGGATCATCGGCGTGTCACTGTCCTATGGGGACGGTTTGCTCGACGTCATCGGCTCCGCGATGGGGCTGGACGTCGTCAAGCCCGAGACGCTCAGCCGGCCGGGCCACATCCTGCGGATGCTCGTACGGATCGGGTCTCCGCTCTTCCTCGGGCTCGCGTTGCTGGCCGTGCGCAACCGCGTCAAGCGCTGACGTGGGTGAGGCGCCCCGCGAGCAGGGTCGCCGTGATCGGCATCGCGCGCAGGTCGGCCGGGGACAGGTGCGACGGGTCGGCCGCGGTGATCATGAGGTCGGCGACGTCGCCGACCGCGATCCCCCGGCGCCCGCCGGACGCGGCGGCGAGCGCGTCGGCCAAGGGGATGGCTTGTTCGGGGTGCCAGGCGGGGCGGTCGTCGTCGGTGCGGCCGACGGCGGAGGCGATGCCGTCCCACGGGTCGAGCGGGGAGACCGGCGCGTCCGAGCCGATTTCCAGGCGTGCGCCCGATTCCAGCAGCGCGCGGTACGGAAAGGCGCGGTCGGTGCGGCCGTGCCAGTGGCGGTCGGCGACGTCGCGGTCGTCGGGCTGGTGAGCGGGCTGCACGCTCGCCACGACGCCGAGTCGCGCGAACCGCGGCACATCGCGGGGGCTGAGCAGCTGCGCGTGCTCGATACGTCCCGTGCAGCCGAGTTCGGCGAACGCGTCGAGCGCGATCGTGTTGGCCTGGTCCCCGATCGCGTGCACCGCGGGCGCGAGGCCGTTTTCCGCGGCCTTGCGCATGAGCGGCACGAGTTCCTCCGGCGGAAGCTCCAGTAACCCCACCGTATCCCCTTCCGGATAGGGATCGTGGCAGTAGGCCGTTCGGGTGTTGAGGGAGCCGTCGACGAACAACTTGAACGGGCCCACCCTGAGCAGGCCGTCCGAACCCGGGAGGACGTCGCCGGTCCGGTGCCCGCGTTCGATGGCGGTGTCGAGCAGATGCCGTGCGATCACGCAGCCGATGCGCGCGTTCAGCGGGCCGTCCCCGAGTCGTCTGGTCCAGTCCGTGACCGTGTCGGCGTATTCGTAGTCGACGATCCCGGTCACACCGCGCGCGTTGGCCGCGGCGACGGCCTCGGCGACCCAAGCGTCCTGGACGTCCACCGGAGCCGACGGCAGTTCGGCCGTCGCGCTCATGCAGTCGTTCTCCAGCAGGACCCCGGTCGGATGATCCCGCCCGATCAGGCGCAACGCCGCCGGGCTGAGCCACAGCGTGTGCAGATCCGCGCTGAACAACGCGACCGGGCGCCCCGGCAGCGCGTGCTGCAGCAGATCCTTGTGTGGTTTGTCCGGCCACAGGCCGTCCCGGAATCCGGCGCCCACCACGAGTTCCTCGGGACGCCCCGGCGTCGCGAGCAGATGCGCGAGCAGCAGCTCGACCGCCTCCGCCGCGGATTTCGCGGCGTCGAGGGAAATCCGGCGGCGGAACGTCGACCACTGCACGACGTGTACATGGGCATCCACCAGGCCGGGCAGCAGCGTTCCGCCGTGCCCGTCGATCACCCGCGTCGCCGAACCCTCGCCGGGGCCGGTGATCGCGGCGATCCGGCCGTCCGAAATCAGCACGTCCGCCGGCTCACCGCCGAGTCCCGGCCGCACCCGGCGCAGCAGAAGATCGTCCATGGCCACAGCCTGCCAGTCCGATCGGGTGAACACGAGCGGCAATCCGTGGGATTCCGGAATTTTCCGGGTATCCCATGCATTGAAGTACATGAAGAACATGGCAGCCGTCGCCCGCCGAAGGGTCAGGGCCGGTTAGGAGCGCCGCCTTCACAAGCCGCGCAGGGTTCGACTCCCTCGGTTGCCGCTCGAGTTTTGTTCGGAGGCCTGGCGGCCTCCTCCCAGTGCTCTGTTTCCTTGTGGGGGGCGCGCCCCCCCCCCCCCCCCGTGCGGGGGGGTGCGGGAACACCGGGGGGTCGGGTACTGGGTGCCCGGGGGCCCCCTCCGGTGCGTCAGCGTGTGCGGGACAGAAACCTGGTGGGAGTGGCGAGGACTTGGTGCACGATGAGGCCTGCGGCGCCCAGGGTCGCGGCCTGGCCGCCGAGCTGGGAAGGGATCAGAGTGGGCGGCGTGGTGCGCAGCTTGACCAGGCGGTCGGCGAGAATGCGTTCGATCGGCGGAGCCAGCCAGTCGAACAACGGCGCGTAGATCCCGCCGAGCACGACACGGTCGAAATCCAGCAGGTTGACCGTCGAGGTCAGGGCGATGCCGAGCGCCCGCGCCGCCTCCCCGCACGCCTTCACGGCCAGGTCTTCCCCGCGCTCCAACCGGGTCAGCAGCTCCGCGACCGTCTCGACGTCGCCCGCCGCGGTGAGGATCGCCTCTTGACCGGCGGCGGTTTCCAGGCACCCCGCTCCCCCGCACCGGCACCTCGGCCCGCCGGGCGAGACGACGACGTGACCGAGTTCGCCGGCCAGCCCGCGTGCCCCGTGGAACAGCTCGCCGCCGACGACCAGTCCGGCGCCGATGCCGATTTCCCCTGATACATAAAGGAAATCCCGTTCACCGGCGCCGAACCACAGCTCACCGAGCGCGGCGAGGTTCGCTTCGTTGCCGAGTACCGTCTCCACCGGGAGCCGCAGCATCTCGACGGCGTGGACGTCGTGCCAGCCGAGGTTCGGCGCGTTGAGCAGCACTCCGCCGGCGACCGGCCCGGACATCGCCAGGCCCGCTCCGGCGACGTCGAGGCCGAGGCGACGGGCCTCCGCCATCGCCTCGATCGCCAGCGTCCGCAACTGGGCGATGACGCGCATCGCGGGCTTGCCCCGGTTGTCCTGCCCACGTCGTCTGGTGAACCGGACACGCTGCGCGAGGTCGAGCAGGCACACGGCGATGTAGTCGACGTTGATCTCGCACCCGAGCGCCGCGACCCTGTCACCGCTCAGCACGACCTCGACGCCGGGGCGCCCGCGTTCCCCGGCGCGGGCGGGGCCGGACTCGGCGAGGATTCCCGCCTCGATCAGATCACCGACCATTTTGGACACTGTGGACTTGGTCAGCCCGGTGCGTTCGGCGAGCGCGGCGCGCGTCTGCGGCCCGCCTCGCTGGACGGCGTCGAGCACCACGCCCAGGTTGCGGGCACGCATCGAATCGTGACGGACCGGCTGCGTCATGACGGAGTTCCTCCCGTCCCGCACTCTAGCCGCCCTTGACGAGCGGTGGCCCGTGCCAGCATATTTAGTCTACAACGCGAACTAAATGGAGGAGCCGTCATGAGCGCGTTCGTCCCGGTGCCGGGCGACAAGTTCTCCTTCGGACTCTGGACCGTCGGGTGGCAGGCGAACGACCCCTTCGGGGCCGCCACGCGGGCACCCGTCGATCCCGTGGAAAGCGTGCACCGGCTGGCCGAGCTGGGCGCCTACGGTGTGACCTTCCACGACGACGACCTGCTGGCGACCGAGCCGGACCGGGACAAGGCGGTGGTGCGCTTCAGGAAGGCGCTGGCCGAGACCGGACTGGAAGTCCCGATGGCGACGACGAACCTGTTCACGCATCCGGTGTTCAAGGACGGCGGGTTCACCAGCAACGACCGCGACGTGCGCCGGTTCGCTCTACGGAAGGTGCGGCGCAACCTCGACCTCGCGGCCGAACTCGGCGCGCGGGTGTATGTCCTGTGGGGCGGCCGGGAGGGTTCGGAATCCGATGCCGCCAAGGACGTCCGCGCGGCGTTGTCGCGCTACCAAGAGGCGTTGGACGTGCTGGCGGAGTACGTCGTCTCGCAGGGCTACGACGTCCGGTTCGCGTTGGAGCCCAAGCCGAACGAGCCGCGCGGGGACATCCTGCTGCCGACGATCGGGCACGCGCTGGCTTTCATTTCGCGGCTGGCGCGGCCGGAACTGTTCGGGGTGAACCCGGAGGTCGGGCACGAGCAGATGGCCGGGCTGAACTTCGTGCACGGGGTCGCGCAGGCGCTGTGGCACGGGAAGCTGTTCCACATCGACCTCAACGGCCAGCGGGGCCCGAAGTTCGATCAGGACCTGATCTTCGGCCACGGCGATCTGGCGAGCGCGTTCTTCCTTGTGGACCTGCTGGAGCACGGCGGCTATCACGGCCCGCGCCATTTCGACTACAAACCCGCGCGGACCGAGGACCCGGACGATGTCTGGACCACGGCGGCGGCCAACATGCGGATGTACCTGATCTTGAAGGCGAAATCCCAGGCGTTCCGGGAAGACCGCGAAGTCGCCGAACTACTGGACGCCGCGCGTGTTCCGTCGCTCGGCGTGCCGACCTTGGCGCCCGGCGAGAACCTGGACGATCTCGAAGCGGATTCGTTCGACGTCGAGGCCGCCGGGCGGCGCGGGTACCACTTCACGCGGTTGAACCAGCTGGCGCTGGAACATCTTCTCGGTGTCCGGTGAGTTCGGAGGTCAGTCCGGCAGGAGCGGTCGCATGAAGCTGCGTTCGTAGCGCAGGACGCAGCCGCTCTCGTCCCGGATCCTGTCGGCCTCGACGAAGTCGGGATCCTTGCCGAACAGGGTCCGGTACTGCTCGTAGGCGGCGAGACTGGGGAAGGTGAACAACGCCAATGCCTTGTCGCTCGCGCCTTCGGCGGGGAGGAAGTATCCGTGATGGGTTCCGCCGTGCGCGTTCACCAGCTCCATCCAGCGACGGCCGAAGCGCTCGAACGCGTCGATCCTGCGCGGATCGATGACGTACTCGACGACACAAGTGATCATGCCGGAAGCGTAGGCGCCGAGAGGGAGCCCGGGTAGCCCTTGGAGTACGGCGGGAGGTTCCCGTTTACGCGTCCATTGTGGACTTACGTGGAGCAAGACCCCACGGCGCATCGCACCGGCTCGGCGCCCTGCCATCGTATAGGGCTTCCCCCACCCTCTCCGGGGGACGGCCCTGGGCCAGTCTATCGCCCGGGTACGACAAAAGGCGGGGCTCGGGTGGGACGCGGGGCGAGTTGTCCACAATGGCGCCCCAGCACGACTCCCCTGTGGACAACCGCCAACACACACCGGGAAACCGTTCGCAGGCAAGGGAAAGCGATGCCGTCAAGGCCACCTTACGGGCGTCTGAAGCCCGGAATGTGGGCGTTTACGGAGCGGGTGGGGGCGATCGGGGCGGGGGTGGCCGCGGCCCGGGACGGGGTGTGGACACGCCCCCG
>NZ_JBHYIK010000037.1:62396-91724 GCF_042739735.1 Amycolatopsis sp. NPDC059027
AACCCCACACCCCACCGCGCTAACCGGTCCCCCGCAATGTTAATGCTCTCCCTAAACGCCCACTTTCGGGGCGATGCCCCCCCGTAAGGTGGCCTTGACGGCAGCTGTGCGGCGCGAGCGGGCCGGTCGTGCCGGCGGCCGGGCACGGGGTGAGCAACGGCCGCGACAAGGGCAGCTTCAGGGAGCGAAGGTGAGGCTGCCGAGAGCGGCGACCAAAGGCGCCAGTTCCGGCAGCTCCTCCGCCTCGTCGAGCGCCTCGGCCAGCGCGGCGTCGTGGGTCGGCCGCGCCGCGGCGAGCAGTTCACGACCGGCCGGGGTGACCTCGGTGTAGATGCCGCGCCGATCGTCCGGGCAGAGGTAGCGCTGCAGCAGGTTGCGGTCCTCCAGCCGTCCGACGAGCCGCGTCGTCGCCGACTGGCTCAGCACCACGGCGTTGGCCAGCTGGTTCATCCGCAGGTGATAGCCGTCCTGGCGGCCCAGCGAGTCGAGCACGCTGTACTCGCTCACCGAAAGTTCGTGTTCCCGCTCCAGCGCGCGCTGGAGCTTGTCCTCGATCCGCGCGTGCAGCGCGGCGAGCGTGCGCCAGCCCTGCGCACGAGCTTCGACGGCGTCATCGGCCAGTGACACGTTTCACCTCTCCCGAACCCGCTCCCGGCTTGCGGCAGCATCCTTGCACGAGGCATTATCAACCTCGTGCAATAACCGGCGTGTGCAACTATTTCTGACGCTCGTAGTTGCTCACGCTGGCCACCACTCTACTCCTGGAAGAAGGAAGTCCATGCCCGCCGCTCTGCTCGCACTGGCGATCAGCGCCTTCGGTATCGGCACCACCGAGTTCGTGATCATGGGCCTGCTGCCCGAGGTCGCGGGCGACTTCGGCGTTTCGATCCCGTCCGCAGGCCTGCTCATCTCCGGGTACGCGCTCGGCGTCGTCGTCGGCGCCCCCATCCTGACCGCGCTGGCCGCCCGGATCCCGCGCAAGACCGTCCTGATCGCCCTGATGGGACTGTTCATCGCGGGCAATCTGCTCTCGGCACTCGCCCCGTCGTACGGGCTGCTGATGACCGGGCGCATCGTCGCCGCGCTCTCGCACGGCGCGTTCTTCGGCGTCGGCTCGGTCGTCGCCGCCTCGCTCGTCACGCCCGCCAAACAGGCCAGCGCGATCGCGATGATGTTCGCCGGGCTGACCATCGCCAACGTGCTCGGCGTGCCGGCGGGCACCGCGCTCGGCCAGGCCTTCGGCTGGCGGTCGACGTTCTGGGTGGTCAGCGCGCTCGGCATCGTCAGCGCGATCGGGGTCATCGCCCTCGTCCCCCACCAGAAGGCGGACACGAACGCCGGGTTACGCAGGGAACTCGCCGCGTTCCGCCGTCCGCAGGTGTGGCTCGCGCTGGTCATGACCGTGCTCGGTTTCTCCGGGGTGTTCGCCTCGTTCTCCTACATCGCGCCGATGATGACCGACGTCGCGGGCTTCTCCCCCGGCGCCGTCACCTGGCTGCTCGTGCTGTTCGGCGGTGGCCTGTTCGTCGGCAATCTCATCGGCGGCAAGCTGGCGGACCGCAGGCTCATGCCGAGTCTCTACGTCATCCTCGCGCTGCTCGCCGTCGTGCTGGGCGCGTTCGTCTTCACCGCGCACGCCCAGCTCCCGGCCGCGATCACGATCGCGGTGTTCGGCGCCGCCGGGTTCGCCACCGTCCCGCCGCTGCAGGCGCGCGTGATGGCGAAGGCCGAGGGTGCGCCGGCGCTCGCGTCGGCCGCGAACATCGCGGCGTTCAACCTCGGCAACGCGATCGGCTCGTGGCTGAGCGGGCTCGCCATCGAACGTGGCCTCGGCTACACCGCGGGCAACTGGATCGGCGCGGCGCTCGCCGCGTCCGGTCTGGTGGTCGCCCTCGTCTCCGGGATGCTGGACCGCAAACGCTCGGTTACCGTCGAAACGCCGGACGCGGTCCTCGCCCGCTGAACCCTGAAAATCCCAGCAAAGGAAAGAAGAAACCGTTGACCAGCGTGCCTACCGTCAAACTCAACAACGGCGTGGAGATGCCGCAGCTCGGCTTCGGCGTGTTCCAGGTGCCGGACGCGGAAACCACCGCCGCGGTGAAGGCCGCGCTCGACGCCGGGTACCGCAGCATCGACACCGCGGCGATCTACGGCAACGAGGCCGGCGTCGGCCAGGCCATCACCGAATCGGGTATCGCCCGCGACGAGCTGTTCATCACCACCAAGTTGTGGAACGCCGACCAGGGCTACGACACGACGCTCAAGGCGTTCGACGAGAGCCTGGCGAAGCTCGGCCTCGACCGGCTCGACCTGTACCTGATCCACTGGCCGACCCCGGAGCGTGACCGCTACCTCGACACCTGGAAGGCGTTCGAGAGGCTCTACGCCGACGGCAGGGTCCGCGCGATCGGGGTGTCGAACTTCCAGCCCGCGCACCTCGAGCGGCTCATCGACGCCAGTGCCGTGGTGCCCGCGGTGAACCAGATCGAGCTGCACCCCTATCTGCAGCAGGCCCGGCTGCGGGAATTCGACGCGAAGCACGGGATCGCCACCGAGGCGTGGAGCCCGCTCGCGAAGGGTGGCGACCTCCTCGGCGAGTCCGCGGTGCAGGCGCTGGCGCAGAAGTACCAGCGCACGCCGGCACAGATCGTGCTGCGCTGGCATCTGCACCTCGGCAACATCGTGATCCCGAAATCCGTGACGCCTTCACGGATCGCCGAGAACTTCGACCTCTTCGGGTTCACACTGGCCGACGAGGACGTCGCCGAACTGTCCACTTTGGAGCGTGGATTGCGGACGGGGCCGGACCCGGACACCATGAACGCCGCCTGAGGCGATCACGGCTTGCGCGCGACCCCGCCGAGGGTGAGGAAGTTCAGCTCGCTCAGCGGGGCCAGGCGCGGGCCGTCCGGCCACCATTCGTGCAAATGACACAATCCGGGCGGGAGCAGTTCGAGACCGGCGAAGAACGACTCGATCTGTTCCCGCGTCCGGTGCACGCTGCCCAGCCCGGTGCCCTGGAAGGTGTTCTCCAGCAACCGGGCCAGTTCCTGCCGCGCCGAGTTCTCCGCCGGGTCGAAATGGTGTGTCAGCAGCAAATACGAGCCGGGAGCCAGCGCGTCGACATAGGTGCGGACGATGCGGCTCGCCCGCTCGAAGTCGTCGATGTGGTGGACGATCGAACACAGGATGAGCGCGATCGGCTCGGCGAAGTCCAGATGGGTGGTCACCACCGGATCCCACAACGTCTCCTCGGGCAGGGTGAGGTCCGCGCCGCTGACGTGCGTCAGGTCGTTCTCCTCCAGCACCACGCGGCCGTGCACTTGGACGAGCGGGTCGTTGTCGACGTAGACGACCTTGGCCTCCGGGTTGTACCGCTGCGCCACCTGATGGGTGTTCTCCGCGGTCGGCATCCCGGACCCGAGGTCGAGGAACTGGTCGACCCCGCGTTTCGACGCGAGGAAACGGACCACCCGGACGAGCCAGTCCCGGTGTTCCTTCGCCATCGCCCGCGCGCCCGGCGCGATCGCCAGCAGGCGGCGCATCGCCTCGCGGTCGACTTCGTAGTGGTCGTGCCCGCCGAGCAGCGCGTCGGAAAGCCGCGCCAAACTCGCCTTGCCGAAATCGAGCGGGGCACAACGGTCGGTCTCGCCGACTCGCCCAGGCGTCATCGCGCTCACTCCCACCCTGCGACGGTGACCGCCCCTGCCCCGGGCCACTCACCGTGTCCGCAACGGACAGCGCCCAGGTTACGATACCAGCGGCGGCGGTTGAACGGCCCGGTGCGGAATTCGCGTTCCACGGGAATCGCCGTTCCGGCTCAGTGGAACGGGATTTCGCGCCAGACCCGGCCGCCGTCCGTGGTCCGGTACACCGCGGATCCGCCCGGCTCGCCGGGCACGCCGGCGACGACGATTCCGGTGTGTTCGCCGGGAAAGTCCAGATCCGCCAGCCCCGTGCCCCGGTCACCGAGCACCGTGGTGTGCCAGGTTTCGCCACCATCCTCCGTGCTGTGCAGGAAATCGGTGCCGCCGCCGACCGCCGCGACCGTCGCGGACTTCGCCGTCGCGGCGCTGAAACCCTGATGGATGCCGACCTCCGGCCCCTGGGCCGTTCCGGTGAACGTTCCGCCCAGCCGCGGGGCGCGCCGGATTCCGCGCGTCATCGAACCCGGCCGCGGCGAGCCGGCGCTTCCACTACACAACGCGATTACCTGCTCCTCACGCACGCTCGCGAGCGACGCCGTCGCCCCGGCGGGACACGGCGGTGACGCGGCCGCGAGGCCGTCGCCGTCGACTGACGTCCAATACCGCTCCACGCCGTAGTCGGCGCCCAGGACGACTTGCACGCCACCACCGATCGCGAGGTCGCCGTAGGTGAGGCCGCCCGTCACCGCGAAACCCGGCACCGGCGCAAGCGTCGGCGAACCCGCGGTGCCGGAGTAGAGCCGCGTGCTACCGATCTCCCCGTAGGTGCTGAGCAGCGCGAACATCCGGCCGCCCGTTTCGGCGATCTTGCCGAGATAGAAGGGTTTCCCGGCGTCGGCGAGAACGACGCCGGACCAGGTCCGGCCGCCGTCGCGGGTGGCTTCGACCCGGTTTCCGTCGGAGACGTACGCGCGCCCCTCACCCACATAGCTCAGCTGGACGTGATTGTGGTTGTCCGGCAAGGAGATCGACGGCGCGCCGAAACGCTGCCAGTGTGTTCCGCCGTCGGTGGTGCCCAGCAGGGCCGCACACCGCTGAGGCCGCGCGCACGGCGCGTAACCGAGAACGTATCCGTCGCGTTCGTCGAGCCAGCTCGTCGAGGCGGGTTCGAATCCTTGCGGTACGGCGGATTCCGCGCTTGCGGCTGGTATCGGCAGGAGGACGGCGAGAATGGCGGGCAACACGAAGGCGGCGCGGTTCCACGTCATGGCCACCGGGACGTCCCATACGACCCGAGGTTGCGCGCTTCAGCGTGTCGCGCGCGGCGTGTCGGCGAAATTCACGACCGCTTCGACCATTCCCGGCAGGAAATGCCCGGCGTCCTCCAGCAGGCGCACGTCGGCGTCCGGTAGTGCCGCACGCAGTCGCGCCGCGGTCTCGCGCTGGTCGATCATGCCGTCCCGCGCGCCGAGCACCGCGAGAACCGGCATGACCAGGCTTCGCAACTGCTCGTCGGTGAACGTCGGGATCGGCTCCATCCGGGGCTTGTAGTGCTTGAACGTGCCCAGCATGAACTCCACGAGCGCGACCTCGTCCGCGGTGGGCGGCCCCTTCGGCAGCTCGCCCGCGGCGAGCGTCATCGCCTTGCGCAGGCCGCGCTCCCCGAACAGCCGCAACAGCACGAACTTCAGCAGCAGCGCGGTGTTCCGCGCGCCGACGCCGCTGGGATTCAGCAGCGCCACCCCGGCGACCCGCTCGGGGCGGCGCACCGCGTAGTCCAGCGACCACCAGCCGCCCAGCGAGGCGCCCAGGAACGTCGCCCTCGGCAGGCCCAGCTCGTCGAGGACGTCATCGAGCCACTCGGCGTAGGCCTCGCTGCCGAGCCGCGGCCGGGCCACCGCGCTCAGCCCCGGCTCGCCGGGGACGTCGACCGCGTACACCCGCAGCCGCGCCGCGAGGCCGGCGATCGAAGGCAGCCACATCGCGGTGTTCCCGCCGGATCCCTGCAATGCCAGCACCGGCGGGCCGTCCGCGGGACCGGACACGACGACGAACGTCTCGCCGAGCCGCGTCGGCACCGTCCGGTGCTCGGCCTCGACCGGCCAGCGGTCCAGCAACGCCTCGTACTGGTCCCGGATCCGCGCGCGGCCCTCGGCCGACTTGTAGATCGCGGGCGCGGTCACGGCGTGCCCTCGGCCAGCATGGCGATCACGCTCAGCACGTCGGCCGTGGTCGCGGGGTCGCCGAGCACGATGATCTTCATCCTCGCTCGCTCCTTGTCGTAGCTCGTCTCGACGCGCAGGCTCCGATCACCGCCCCGATGTCCCTGCGCGGACCCGACGACGTGGGTGGCCACGCGGCTCGCCTCGTCCTCGCCGAGTCCCTCGATCTGGACGATGCTCGACACCTCGACGTGCCGTCGCGCCGGTTCTTCCCGCTTCCCCGCCTCCTCCGGCAGGCCGGTGAACGCGGCGAGATCCGCGGCGGCGACGCGGTACTGCTTGCCGATGCGGACCGCCTTCAGCCGGCCGTCCCGCACGTAGTTGCGCACCGTGCGCACATGCAGCCCCAGCCTCGCGGCGACCTGTTCGACCGAGAACAGCTCCTGTGTCATTACCCTCCCCTACATTCCTAAAACTACTCTATCACGTCACACTTCTGGTCTATTCAGGTATTTTACGGAATATGCGACACCGCGGCCTGGGTACCGGCGGGACGAGCGCCCCAATGTGGCATTGGGTGCGTTGGACGCACCGAACGCCACATTGGGGCGCATGACCACCGCACAGCCGGGGCACGCTGAGACTCAAGGCCGGGACCAGCGACTTCGCGCCGTCGACGGACACAGCGTCGCGTCGGGCCGCGCGATCCGGGCGCCCAGCCGGGAAGCGGCGCTAACGGCACAGCGGGAAACCGGGATAGTGGAGGAAACCGTTCCCCGGCGAACCGATAAGTTTCACCGCCTCGGCGCGGGGGTAGTTCCCCGCACCCGGCGAAGACGGGAGGTGCCACCGATGGCCGTTGCGGACGAGCAGGACGCGGACAGCACGGTGGCCAAGTTCGCGCTCGATCCGTTCGAGCCGCCACCGCCCGCCCTGTTCGCCGAGCGCTACGCACTCGGACGGCAGCTCGGCGAGGGCGCCACCGCGAAGGTGTACCGCGCGCAGGACTGGCTGCTCGACCGGACGGTCGCGGTCAAGCTCTTCCATCCCGGCACGGTCGCCGTGAGCAGTTACCGGCGCAGCCAGGAGGTCCAGGCGCTCAGCGCGATGCGGCATCCCGGCCTCGTCAGCCTGTACGACGCCGGCGTCAGCGACGGCCGCGCGTACCTCGCGATGCGCTTCGTCGACGGGCCCAATCTCGCCGAGCGGCTCCGGGGCGGGCCGTTGCCGCCGTCGATGCTGACGCAGCTCGGCGGGGACCTCGCCGACGCACTCGCGCACGTCCACGCGCACGGTGTCACGCATCGCGATCTCAAGCCCGCCAACATCCTGCTCGCCGACGACCGCCCGCTGATCGCCGACTTCGGGGTCGCCCGGCTCATCGACGCCACCCGGGTCACCGAGCCCGGCGCGGTGGTCGGCACGGCCGCCTATCTCGCGCCGGAACAGGTGCTCGGGGAGCGCCCGCAGGCGCCGGCCGACGTCTACGCGCTCGGCCTCGTGCTGCTCGAATGCCTGACCGGCGAACGGGAGTATCCCGGCACCCCGGCCGAGGCCGCGATCACCCGCCTGCACCGGCGCCCGCGGATCCCGGACGGCCTGCCCAAGGCACTGGCCGGAACGCTGCGCGCGATGACCGCCTCGCACCCCGACGAGCGCCCCACCGCCGCGGACGTCGCCCTCGCGCTCCGAGAAGGCCGCGACCTCGACCCGCCACGTCGCCACCACTACCTCCGCTTCCTCGCGGTCGCGGCGCCGACGGCACTGGTGCTCGCGGGACTGGTGAGCCTGCTCGGCTCGCCGACGACGCCCGCCGACCGTCCCACCGTCCCGCCACGTTCGCCCGCGGCGGCCGCGCCCACGTCGGGCAACGCGGCGCCGACGGTCACCGTGACACCCGGCAGGGGCGCGACGGACCCGGTCGATCGGACGGCCACCGAGGCCGCGCCCACGCCCGCGCCGCCGACGGTCACCGTCACCGGCCAGGTACCGGTGACCGTGCAGGCACCACCGAAGACCCCGCCCGCGCAGACCGTCCCCAGCACCGACGGAAACGGGAATGGCAACGGCAACGGCAACAACGGGAACGGCAAGGGAAACGGCAAGGGCAACCACGCCGAGGAGGACTAGCCACCGTCCACAAGGGACGTCCGATCAGGATTCCCGGGCGGTGCGCTCGGTCTTCCGCGGCTGCTGCCCCGGATCCTCGGCGTCCGCCTCGGGCCCGGCCGCACCGTCGGCGGGTGCGGGACCGGCTTCCGCGCCGGGGCGGGCTGGCTCGCCGAAGTGCTCACGGCACCATCGGCCGTAGCGCCTGGCATGCACGGTCATCACGTCACCTCCTTCGCGGCACGGCTCCGGTCGGTACCCCTCCAGGGTCCCCCTGCGAAGCCGGACACGCCACCGGATTACCCGCGCGTGTCCATTTCGGACGGAGGTCAGGCCACGCACTCGACGGCGAGCACCGCGATGTCGTCGTGGCCGGAGCTGCCGAGCCAGTCCAGCACGTCCTGCCGCAGCCGCGCCATGACCTCGGCCGCCGGCTGCCCGGCGCAGTCGGCGAGCACGGCCCGCAGCCGCTGCTCACCGAACATCTTCGACGGATCGTCGCGGTTGCGGGCCTCGGTGATGCCGTCGGTGTACAGCAGGCAGATGTCGCCCTCGGCCAGGTCGGTCACCGCCTCGGCGAACTGCGCCTGCGAGGAGATCCCGACCAGGGTGCCCGGCACGCTGATCTCCTCGATGACCCCGTCCCTGCGCAGCACGAGCGGCGCGGGGTGACCGCCCGAAGCCAGCGTGAGCGTCAGCCCGCCGTCGGCAGGCGTCATCGATCCCAGCACCAGGGTGGCGAACCGGTTGCTGCCACCCGCGATGAGGAGTTCGTTGAGCAGCCGCAACAACGTCCGCCCGTCGTGCTCGACGAGCTGCAGCGCGGCCAGCGACTGGCGCACCCGCCCGGTCAGCGCCGCCGCTTCGGCGCCCTTGCCGCAGATGTCGCCCAGCACGAGGAACGCGCTGCCGTCGTCCTGCGCGAGCACGTCGTAGAAGTCGCCGCCGACACCGAGCACACCGCCGGAGGGCTGGTACCAGACCTCGAACCGGGCGCAGTCGAACGCGGGCAGCTCCTGCGGGCGCAGGGTCGTTTCGAGGCCGCGGGTGGCTTCCTCCTGACGGGCGTAGCGCTGGGCGTTGGCCAGCGCCGTCCCGGCCGCCCTGGCGAATTCGGCGATCGCGCGGTGCTGCGCGCGGCCGAACACCGGATCCGCGCGCCTGCCGAGCAGTACCGCGCCGGTCACGCCCGCGGTCACGGACGGGCCGAGTGAGACCACCGACACATCGGCGTGGCCGGCGAGCCGGTCCGCCACGACCGGTGGCAACGTCTCCACCTCGGCCGCGGGCACCGGTTTGGCTTCCGGTTCGCCGATCGCGCCGAAGGTTTCGGCCAGTACCGGCGCGAGTTCCGCGGGCACCCGCCGGATCCGGCCGTGCCCGTGATTGGCCAGCCGGTCGCAGCTCCACCACTCCCAGCGGCCGCGCGTCGTGGGCAGCAGCACGAACACGCTCTCGCCGAGCGCGGACGCGGCGAGCTCGGCGATCACCCGCGCCGTGCCGTGCCGCCCCCTGGCCGCCGCGAGCCGGGGTGCCGCCTCGGCGAGGAAGTCCTCGACCCGGCGCGGCCCGGCGCTCTCGGCGGCCACGGTCCACGCGTGCCAGCCGCCCGGCAGCGCCCGGACCTTGGCGGGGAACCGGCGGCCGCGGCAGTCGATGTGCCCCGTCGTCTCCGTCCTCGCCACGAGCACGGGTTCCTTGTCCTCGCCGGCGAGTTCGCGCGCCGCCGGATTCGCCCAGCGCACCGCGCCCGCGCCGTCCTGCAGGAAGACGGCGTCGCGGACGTCTTCGAGCGCGGCACGCCAGAACGCGCCCTCGGCGGGCAGCCCGCCTTCGGCGATTCCTGGCGGGAACGCCGCCGAAGCCGGAGCGGGTCGTGACACCATGCACGAACCTCCTGCTTCCGGATCGCACAGCGTGAGCGGGTGGACTGGCTCGAAGTGTAGGGCGAATCGTGGCACGCTGGGTCGACGACCGTGGCTTGCACATGCGTGGCGGAGAGGGTCGGCATCGATGACAAGGGAATCCCAGCGTCTGGAGATCGCCGGTGTGACCAGCGGTGATCTGGCGGCGCTCGAGCGCCTCCTGGCGGCGGTACGGGATCTCGGGGAGGGAAATTTCCGTCGCCGTCTGGTCGCGCACGGTGACGGGATCGCGGCCCAGCTGGCGGCCGCGTTCAACGTCATCGCCGAGCGGAACCAGCAGCTGGTCACCGAGCTACTCCGGGTGCGGACCGCGGTCGGCCAGGAAGGCAGGCTCACCGCGCGGCTGGAGGGCGAGGTCGGGCCAGGCGGCTGGGGCACCGCGGCCGACGTCGTCAACGAGCTCATAGAGGATCTGAGCAGGCCCGCGTTCGAGATGACCCGCGTGCTCGGCGCGGTCGCCGAAGGCGATCTGTCGCAGCCGATGGCGACGCAGATAGACGGTCGTCCGCTGCAGGGCGAGTACGCCGAGCTGGCGAAAACGGTGAACCGCCTGATCGCCCAGCTGTCGCGGTTCGCGGCCGAGGTGATCCGCGTCTCACGGGAGATGTCCGGCGAGGGCAGGCTCGGCGGGCAGGCGGAGGTGCCCGGCGTCACCGGGACCTGGCGCGATCTCACCGACTCGGTCAACTTCATGGCCGACAACCTGACTCAGCAAGTGCGGAACATCGCACAAGTCACGACCGCGGTCGCGCGTGGCGACCTGACCCAGAAGATCAATGTCGACGCGCGCGGCGAGATCCTCGAACTCAAGAACACCATCAACACGATGGTCGACCAGCTCTCCGCGTTCGCGGACGAGGTGACGCGTGTCTCGCGCGAAGTCGGCAGCGAGGGCCGTCTCGGCGGCCAGGCCAAGGTTCCCGGCGTCGCCGGGACGTGGCGCGACCTCACCGACTCGGTCAACCTGATGGCGGACAACCTGACCGATCAGGTGCGCAGCATCTCCCAGGTCGCGACCGCGGTCGCGACCGGTGACCTGACGAAGAAGATCGACGTCGACGCGCGCGGCGAGATACTGCAGCTGAAGAACACCCTCAACACCATGGTGGATCAGCTTTCCGCGTTCGCCGACGAGGTCACCCGCGTCGCCCGCGAGGTCGGCAGCGACGGACGGCTGGGCGGCCAGGCCGAAGTGCCCGGCGCGGCCGGGACGTGGCGCGGCCTGACCGACTCGGTGAACCAGATGGCGGACAACCTCACCGCGCAGGTCCGCAACATCGCCCAGGTGACGACCGCGGTCGCGAAGGGCGACCTGACCCAGAAGATCACCGTCGACGCGCGCGGCGAAATCCTCGAACTCAAGACGACCGTCAACACGATGGTCGACCAGCTCTCCGCGTTCGCCGACGAAGTCACCCGCGTCGCCCGAGAGGTCGGTACCGACGGCATCCTCGGCGGCCAGGCCACGGTGCCCGGCGTCGCGGGCACCTGGCGGGACCTCACCGGCTCGGTGAACTTCATGGCCAACAACCTCACCGCGCAGGTCCGCAACATCTCCCAGGTGGCAACCGCGGTGGCGAGGGGCGATCTGTCGCAGAAGATCGCGGTCGACGCCAAGGGCGAAATCCTCGAACTCAAGAACACCCTCAACACGATGGTGGATCAGCTCTCGGCGTTCGGCGACGAGGTCACCCGAGTCGCGCGAGAGGTTGGTACCGAAGGAAAACTCGGCGGGCAGGCCCAGGTTCCCGGTGTCGCGGGGACGTGGAAGGACCTCACCGAGAAGGTCAACTTCATGGCCAACAACCTGACCGATCAGGTGCGGAACATCTCCCAGGTGACCACCGCGGTGGCGAAGGGCGACCTGACCCAGAAGATCACCGTCGACGCGCGCGGCGAAATCCTCGAGCTCAAGAACACCGTGAACATCATGGTGGACCAGCTTTCCGCGTTCGCCGACGAGGTCACCCGCGTCGCACGGGAAGTGGGCACGGAAGGAAAACTCGGCGGCCAGGCCACCGTCCGCGGCGTCGCCGGGACGTGGAAGGACCTCACCGACAACGTCAACGTCATGGCGGGCAACCTCACCGAGCAGGTGCGGAGCATCGCCACCGTGGCGACCGCGGTCGCGAACGGAGACCTGCGCAAGAAGATCTCCATCGACGCGCAGGGCGAGGTCGCCGCGCTCGCCGAGGTGATCAACGGCATGGTCGAGACGCTGCGCGCGTTCGCCGACGAAGTCACCCGTGTCGCGCGAGAGGTTGGTACGGAAGGGATACTGGGCGGGCAGGCTCGTGTGCCGAACGTCGCCGGGACCTGGAAGGACCTGACCGAAAAGGTCAACTTCATGGCGCACAACCTGACCAGCCAGGTGCGCAACATCTCGATGGTGACCACCGCGGTGGCCAACGGCGATCTGACGAAGAAGATCGACGTCGACGCGCGCGGCGAGATCCTCGAACTCAAGACCACGATGAACACGATGGTCGACCAGCTCTCCGCGTTCGCCTCCGAGGTGACCCGGGTCGCGAAGGAGGTCGGCACCGAAGGGAAGCTCGGCGGCCAGGCCGAGGTCGACGGCGTGTCCGGGACCTGGCAGAAACTCACCGAGAGCGTCAACCAGCTCGCCGGGAACCTGACCACCCAGGTGCGCGCGATCGCCGTGGTGGCGACCGCGGTGACCGCGGGCGATCTGACCCGGCACATCACCGTCGACGCGTCCGGGGAGGTGGCCGAGCTCAAGGACAACATCAACCAGATGATCGCGAACCTGGAGGAGACCACCCGGACCAACCGCGAGCAGGACTGGCTCAAGACCAACCTCGCCCGGCTGTCCGGGCGCATGCAGGGGCACCGGGACCTGGCGTCGGTGTCCGCGCTGATCCTCTCCGAGCTGGCGCCGCTGGTGAGCGCGCAGCAGGGCGCGTTCTTCCTGGCCCGCGAGGACGAACCGCACGGGACCGTGTTCGAGTGCATCGCCGCCTACGGGCTCGCGCAGTCGCGGGCCGGGCTGCGGTTCGCGCTGGGCGAATCGCTCATCGGACAGGCCGCCGTCGACCGCCGGACCATCCTCGTGCGCACGGCCCCGCCGGAGTACGCGCTGGTCTCCTCCGGGCTCGGCTCGTCGTCGCCGGTCAACGTCATCGTGCTGCCCGTGCTGTTCCAGGGCGAGGTGCTCGGGGTGCTCGAACTGGCCTCGGTCAACGAGTTCAGCGGAGTCCACCAGGACCTGCTGGAGCAGCTGCGGCACACCATCGGCGTCAACGTGAACACCATCCTGTCGAACTCGCGGACCGAGGCGCTGCTGACCGAATCCCAGCGCCTGGCGCAGGAACTGCGGGCGCGGTCCGAACAGTTGCAGGCCCAGCAAGGGGAACTGCGCCGGTCGAACACCGAACTGGCGGAGAAGGCGGCCCTGCTGGCCCAGCAGAACCGCGACATCGAGGTGAAGAACAGCGAGATCGAGCAGGCCCGCCAGGAACTCGAGGAACGGGCCGGGCAGCTGACCACGGCCTCGCAGTACAAGAACGAGTTCATGGCGAACATGTCGCACGAGCTGCGGACGCCGCTCAACAGCGCGCTGATCCTGGCGAAGCTGCTGTCGGAGAACCCCGAGGGGAACCTGACGGACAAGCAGATCCAGTTCGCGAAGACGATCTACGCCGCGGGCAGCGACCTGCAGCAGCTGATCAACGACATCCTCGACATGGCCAAGGTCGAGGCGGGCAAACTCGACCTGCAGACGTCCGACGTCACGCTGCCGGAACTGGTGGACTACGTCGAATCGCTGTGCCGCCCGCTCACCGCCGACAAGGGCCTCGAATTCGCGGTGCTCATCGATCCGCCGGTGCCGGGCAGCCTGTACACCGACGAGCAACGGCTCCAGCAGATCCTGCGGAACCTGCTGTCCAACGCCACGAAGTTCACCGACGAGGGCAGCGTCCGGCTGCACATCCGGATGGCCGATCCGGACGAGGTCACGGAGGAGAGCCTGCGCGCCGCGCCGGGCATCATCGCCTTCGCGGTCGAGGACACCGGTATCGGCATCGTCGAGGAGAAGCTGGCGATCATCTTCGACGCGTTCCGCCAGGCCGACGGCACCACCAGCCGCCGCTACGGCGGCAGCGGGCTCGGCCTGTCCATCAGCCAGCAGCTCACCGACCTGCTCGACGGCGAACTCGCGGTCCGCAGCGTCCCCGGCGAAGGCAGCACGTTCACGCTGTACCTGCCCGTCGGCGCCGCGAACCTGGTGGCCCCCGCCGCCACGCCGTCCGAGGGCCCCCGGCTGCCGGAGCTGCCCAGCACCGTCGTCGTCGCCTCCCCGGAAGCGACCCCGAAACGCTTCCACGGCGAGAAAATCCTCATCGTCGACGACGACCTGCGCAACGTCTTCGCCCTCGCGGCGGTGCTCGAACAGGCCGGTCTGGAGGTCATCTACGCCGACACCGGCGTCGCGGGCATCCGGGCGCTGGAACGGCACGAGGACACCGCTCTCGTGCTGATGGACGTCATGATGCCCGAACTCGACGGCAACGCGACCATCGCCGCCATCCGCGCCGAAGCCGCCCACGCCGACCTGCCCGTGATCGCCGTCACCGCGAAAGCCACCGCCGAAGACCGCGCCCGCACCCTGGCCTCCGGCGCCGACGACTACGTCACCAAACCGGTGGACACCACGAAACTGCTGGACCTGATCGCCGCGAAACTGGAAGCCGACGCCGCGTCCAGCCGGGACCGGAACCCCGAGGACCAGACGCCGACCGATGGAGCGGGTGACGGGAATCGAACCCGCGTAGCTAGTTTGGAAGACTAGGGCTCTACCATTGAGCTACACCCGCGAACCCCCGGAGTCACCCCCGGGTGCGCGACCAGCTTAGCGTGACCCGCTAGGCTGTGCGCACACCCCCCGGGAGACCGGCGGGTCGGCCGGGATGTGGCGCAGCTTGGTAGCGCATTCGCTTTGGGAGCGAAGGGTCGCAGGTTCAAATCCTGTCATCCCGACCAGATAGTCGTCTTTCACGCCAAGATCGAGGTTGGCGGCACGCCCGGCGGAGATCGACGCGCCGGGCGCGTTCGTGTAGGTACGCGCCGTCATGGCGAGGTACGCGCGTTGCCGCCGTTGGCTGTTGCGAAGGCGCGTGTCCAGCTGGTGTCGTTGGCCATCCGTTAACGGCGATGTGCGTGCGTTCGTCCGGGCCGCGCAATCCCTAGGGTGCCGCACCGGTCGAGCGCAGGTGGTCGAGACAGAGGTCCAGTGCGGTCTCCAGGTATCGGGCGGACCCGGTCGACATGAGGATCGTGACGCCACCCTGGATCGCCGCGATGATCGCCATCGCCGTGGCGCCGGGATCGATGTCCGCGCGGACGTTTCCGCTCTCGCGCATCGTCTCGATCCCGGTACGGACCTGCGCTTCCCATTGCGCGAGGAGCTGCCCGGTGACCTCCTGCGCCGCGGGTGTGTGCCGTCCCAGCTCGGTGATCAGGACGCCGAGCGGGCAGTGCACCCCCTGCCTGCGGTAGCGCTCGACGACGGCGTCACGCCAGCTCCGCCAGGCCGCCCACGTGGTCAGCGCGCCGAGGTGCGGTTGCTGGTCTTCGAGCACGCGGCCGGCTTCCCGCCGGGCCACCGCCAGGAGAAGCTCTTCCTTGCCGTCGGGGAAGTAGTGGAAGAGCTGGCTCTTGCCGGTTCCGCTGCGCCGGCACACGTCGTCCAGTTTGGTGGCGTTGACGCCGTGTTCGCGGATCTCGGCCGCCGCGGCGTCGATGATCCGCAGGCGGGTCGCGGCGCCCTTCTTGGTGAGCAAACCCGACCTCCAGGATTGTACTTGCGGGTACATTTTAGGCGGACGACACTGGCCTGGTCAACCAAGATCACCACTGACGGAAACGGGGAAAACCCATGCAGGCCATAGTCATCGAGGAACTCGGCGGACCAGAGATGCTCATCGCGCGGGAGGTTCCGGAGCCGGAACCCGGGCCGGGCGAAATCCTGGTCGACGTCACCGTGGCGGGCGTCAACTTCATGGACACCGGCGTGCGGCGGCACGGCCCCGTGGACGGAACGGTGCCGTTCGTCCCCGGCGTCGAGGCGGCCGGCGTGATCCGGGCGCTCGGTTCCGGCGTCACCGGGTTCGCCGTCGGCGACCGGGTCGCCTGGGTCTACGTCTACGGCAGCTACGCCAGCACGATCGTCCTCCCGGCGGCATCGGCGGTGCCCGTACCGCCGGAGATCTCCGACGAAGCCGCCGCCGGCGTGATGATGCAGGGCATCACCGCCCACCACTTCACCACCGAGGTATACCCGGTCCAGGACGGCGACGTCGTCCTCGTCCACGCCGCCGCCGGCGGGCTGGGCCGGTTGATCACCCAGATCGCGAAACACCGCGGCGCCGAGGTGATCGGCGTGGTCTCGCGCGAGGAGAAGGTGGCCTCCGCCAAGGAAGCCGGCGCCGACCACGTGCTGGTCTCGACCGGCGAAGCGTTCGTTGACGAAGCCCTGCGACTCACCGACGGCGAAGGCGTCCACGCGGTGTTCGACGGCAACGGCGAGTCCACCTTCCGGGCGTCCATGCGCGCCCTGCGCCGCAACGGCACCCTGCTCTACTACGGCCCCTTCATCGGGAAAGTCCCGACGATCGGCATGCAGGAACTCCCGCGCAGCATCAAAATCTGCTACCCGGTCTTCCACGACCACATCGCCACCCGCGAGGAACTGCGGGCACACTCGGCGGACCTCTTCGCGATGATCGCCTCGGGGGAACTGACCGTGGCCGTGGGTGGACGTTACCCGCTCGGACAGGCGGCCCAGGCGCACCGCGACCTCGAATCCCGCCGCACCACGGGAAAACTGCTCCTGATCACCGCCAATGCATCATCCACAAAGGACTGACAGCGCTTGTCTATTGTGGACAATCGCCGCGTTCCGCCGCGGTCTTGAGGTCGGCGATCCAGGCTTCCAGGCCCATGTCACCGGCGGGGTCGGCTTGCGGACCGGAGTGGGTTTCTTCGGTGCGGACCAGGACACCGCCGGGGACCTTGGTGAAGGTCCAGACATGGGTGCCGTCGACGTGGTAGCCGGGGCCGTCGGCGGGACCGGTCCAGCGGAGGCATTTGCCGTAGTGGAGTTGCCGGATCGTCGAGGTGATGATCACCGTCGCGCCGGCCGGGGGCACGTGGACGGTCGCTTGGAACCGTGAGTGTTTGCGGAGCGGGCCCGGGTCGAGGCGTTTCAGAGTCATGGGGGCGGCGGGTTTCTGCCAGGAGGGCCAGGCTTCCACGTCAGCCTGCAGGTCCCAGATGGTGCGCAGCGGCGCCTTGATGACGGTTTCGGTGCGGTAGCGGGCTTTGGCGGCCGGGTCGACACCTTTTCCCTGACAGGTCAGCGAAGCCGGGTTGACGCCGTGATCGGTCGCGGCCGCCTGGGCCGGAGTGACGGCGCCGCCGAGAACACCGGCGACAGCCAGTGGGAGCGCGAGCAGTGCGGCGGTTCGGCGACGAAGAGCGCGCGGCATGTTCGAGCGAGTGTCGGACATGGTCTTTCCTCCTGCGGCGGTCAAGCCGGTCAGCTAAGTTAACAATGGTCGCTTAAGTTAGAGGTTATAACCATCGCCAGGTGAGTGTCAACCGGGGAAGTTATAACTTCTAACTTTCTGCTAACGCGGGCGCTCACACCGGCGATGGGCCTGGCGGGAGAGGAAGAGTGCCAGCAACACCGCGAAAGCAGCGCTTGGCCACACCGTCACGGTCGCCGTGCTGGCCGGTCCGAGGTTCGCGGAACACGCCCGCGTGGGCGAAGACGGCCGGGAACGCGTTCGGCGAAGCGGTTCTGCGCTCGATGTGCGACGGGACCGCGCCGCGACGTCAGGACGTCGCTCGATGTGCTGCCGGATGGCGGTTTTGACGGACCGAGGGCTTCGTAGGCTGCGAAGATGACGCGAAGAGTGCTGCCGCCGGCGGTTGCCGCCGCGGCCATCCTGACGGCTGCCGCGACGCCCGCCCAAGCCACCGAGGCGGACGCCTGCGGCAGCATCATCTTCAACGCCTGCTTCTATCCCGGAAAAGCCTTCCACGGGACGGAATACCGGACCACGATCTACTACCCGGGCTGTTTCCGGCTTCCGCCGTCACGCTCGTATCACACCGACGTGGTCGTCAAGGTGTACTCGGAGAGCGACTGCACCGGCCAGAGCGCCGAAATCCGGGGCTACTTCGGCTTCGACATCGGGTTCGACGCCCGCAGCTACTTCAAGCCTCCCGGCTGACCGTCGCCCGCACGCGAGAGGCGGTACAGCACGGTGCCGTGTGCGGGAACAGCCGCCGAAATCGCACCGGAAGTGGTCCGGGTTTCCTTGCTCCACAAGTCTTTCAGCCGGTACGACGGCGCGCCGTCGATGCCGGTCGCGGCCGCGGTGGTGCCGATCGTCGCGGTCGTGCCGGTTTCGTTGGACAGCGCGACGCCGCGGTCGCCGTTGGCCAGCACCTTGCTGTAGACGACCAGGCCGTTCGACGCGCTGAGCACGGTCGCCTGCTTCCCGAGGCGGTCCTGGTCGAGGGCGACGACGTCGGCGTTCTTCAGGATCGCGAAGCCGTCGTCGGACATCTTGCGCAGGTCGCTGCCGATGAGCAGCGGCGCCGCCATCATCGCCCACAGGCTGAAATGCGTGCGGTATTCGGTCGCGGTCATGCCGCCGTTGCCGACTTCGAGCATGTCCGGGTCGTTCCAGTGGCCGGGACCCGCGTACCGCGCCAGCACCCGGTTCGCCTGCGCCTTGCCGATCATGCTCGACCACTTGTCCGAGATGTCCCCGGTGGTCCGCCACAGGTTGCCGACCGGCTCGCCCCAGGTCCACACCTTCGGATCGGACTGGCCCCATTCGCAGATCGAGTAAGCGATCTTGCGACCGGTCTTGGCCAGCGCGTCCCGCATCGTCCTGTAGCGCTTCCGCGCGTCGACGCCCTGGTTGTTGCAGTTGTCGTACTTCAAATAGTCGACACCCCATGACGCGAAGAGGTTCGCGTCCCGCTGCTCGTGGCCGAGCGCGCCGGGGAAGCCCGCCTTGTTGCAGGTTTTCGTGCCCGCGCTGGTGTAGATGCCGAACTTCAGGCCTTTCGCGTGCACGTAATCGGCGATCGCCTTGATGCCGTGCGGGAAACGCGCCGGGTCGGGAACCAGGTCGCCGTCGGCGTTCCGCGCGGGCAGCGCCCAGCAGTCGTCGATGTTGACGTACTCGTAGCCGACGTCCTTGAGGCCTTTCGTCACGAAGAGATCGGCGATTCCCTTGATCATCGCCTCGCCGAACTCGGCGCGGCAGCCGGTGGAGTTCCAGTTGTTGAACCCCATGGGCGGCGTCCTCGCCAGCCCGTTTTCGAGCGCGTCGGCGGCGGGCTGCTGGACGGTGAAACCGGTTGCGGTGAGTGCGAGAACGGCTGCGGCCGCCATCGCACGACGCCGGAACAAGGGCATGACTGCTCCTCGGCTCGTGAGCACGCACCTCGTGCGACGGCGGAGGGCAGGAGGTCTGTCCCGTAAAAGTTAAGAGACCTTCCGAAGAGCAGTCAAGCCCTGGGATACATCACATATGACGCGCCGGGGTTATTCCGGCACCTGACGGGCGGTCGCCATCGCGCGTTCGGTCTCCCAGAACGCGCGCATCGACCTGATCAGGCCGTCCTCCCCGACTCGGTAGACGAAGACGCCGTCGGTGTCGACGCGGTAGCCACCGGGAAGGTACGTCGTGATGGTGCCGACGTTGGCCACCTCGTCGCCCGCGGCGTGGGAGTCGCGGATCTCGAACTCGAAGCGCTCGACGTTGGCGATCGTGGCGTCCCAGAACGCGGCGATCCCCTCGTGGCCGTGGTGTCCCTTGCCCTCGGCGTCGAACATCGAGGGTCCCACCGGGTCCTCGACCACCCCGTCCGCGGCGAACAGCGCGAGCCAGCCCGCCTTGTCCCCCGCGCACACGGCGTTCATCGACCGCCACGCGGCCTGCCGCGCCGGCGGCTGCTCCGCTTCGCTGTCCCAGCTGACCGAAACGCCCATTGCTCAGTCTCCGAACTTCGCGATGATGTCTTCCCCGAACTTCCGGATCGCGGCGAGCTTCGGCTCGATGTCCGCGTCGAACCCGACTCCCTCGAACACCCACGGCATCGTGATCACGTCGGTCACGCCGATCGAGGCCTGCTCCCGGTAGCCGTCGAGGCCGAACCGGTCGATGCACACAGCTTGGTATTCGAACGGCTCCTCGGCTCGGCCCCGCTCCGCGAGCAGCTCACGCAGCCGCGCGATCGTGTCCCGCAGGTCGTCGAACTTCATCATCGCCGAGGACCAGCCGTCCCCCGCCCGCGCGGCCCGCCGCAACGCGACGTCGGTGTGCCCGCCGATGTAGAACGGCACCCGCGACGGCGGCGTGGGGCTCATCCGCAGCTTGTCGAAGTCGAAGAACTCCCCGTGGTATTCGACCATGCCGCCGTCGAGGATCAGCCGCAGCACGTCGATCGCTTCGTCGACGCGCTTGCCGCGCCGCGCGTAGGGCGCTCCGCACCACTCGAACTCCTCGGGCGACCATCCGACGCCGAGCCCGAGCCCGAACCGGCCGCCGGTCAGCGCCGCCACCGAGTTGACCTGGCGGGCCAGCAGCACCGGATTGCGTGAACCCAGTTTCAGCACCGAGGTGTAGAACCTGATCCTGCTCGTCACCGCCCCCATCGAGGCGGCCGCGACGAGCGGGTCCGCCCAGGGCGTCTCCTCGTTCCAGAACCGGCTCCCGTCCGGGGTGTACGGATAGTCGGCGGACACCGTTTCGGAGTAGAAAAGCGAGTCGGGCAGGGCAATCGAGGCGAAACCGGCCTCCTCCGCGGCACGGGCGAGCCCGGCCAGCTGATCGAGCGGGTTCATCGCGACCGAGAGGGTGAACTTCATATCGCCGAACTATAACGTGTTCTAGTTTGTCCGGCCAGCCCTCGCGACACACCGGTGGTGCGCCGCGTCACGTGACGGGAACCCACCGCGTACCGTCCGCGTTGTCCGTTTCAAAGGTGGTTCCCTGGGAGCCACCGCACGCATCCGAGCTTGGAGTGACCCATGGGGACCGCGATCTTCCTGATCGTGCTCGTCGTCGTGATCGTCGGCGGCGGCCTCTACTTCGCACGATCGCAGGCCGCGGCGCGACAGCGGCAACTCGAGGACGCGAAGGCGGACGCCCGCCGCCTGGTGGAGCGGCTCGGCGGCCAGGTCCTCAACATCACCGGCACCGACACCGCGTCGCAGCAGGCGATGGCCGACGCGAGCGAGCGGTACAACGCGGCGGGCTCCCAGCTGGAGCAGGCGAAGACGATCGAGCAGGCCAAGCTGGTCAAGGAGACCGCCATCGAGGGTCTCTACTACGTGCGGGCCGCGCGCACCGCCATGGGCATGGACCCCGGCCCGAAGCTGCCGGAAGAGGCCGAGCGCGAGCGCGCGGGCAAGGTCACCGAGCACCGTTCGGTCGACGTCGAGGGCCAGCACTACGAGGCCTCGCCCCAGGCGGGCCAGAACACGCCGTACTACTACCCCGGCGGCCGCGTCGCCGGGCGCCCGGTACCCGAGGGCTGGTACAGCGAGCCGTGGTGGAAGCCCGCCCTGATCGGCGGCGCGTGGGGCCTGGGCTCGGCCCTGCTGTTCGGCGCGATGTTCAGCGGTATGGGCGGCATCGCCAGCGCGTCGGCCTGGGAGTCCGGGTACGACGCGGGCCAGATGGACGCGCTGGGCTCCGGTGGTTTCGACGGCGGCGGGTTCGACGGTGGCAGCTTTGACGGCGGAGGCGACTTCGGCGGAGGCGGCGACTGGGGCGGCTTCGACGGCGGCGGTGGTGGTGGTTTCGACGGCGGAGGCGGAGGCTTCGACTTCTGATCCGAGATCCTGACCCGAAGGGGATTTTCCGCACCACTAAGCGGAAAATCCCCTTCGTCGTGTCCGGCACCGGAAGTCCTCGTGCACGCATAATGAATATATATACATAGTTGCGGTTCTTCATTCAGCTGGCTTAGCGTGGTTCCATGGTCACCGTTGCGGAACTCGACGATCTGATGCTTCAGGGCTGGCGGGCGCTCACCTGCACCGAGGTCGACGGCTGGCTCGTCCGCCGTTCGGCGGGCGTCACCAGCCGCGCGAACTCGGTGCTGCCCCTCACGCCGCCCGCCGACGTCGGCAAGGCGCTGCGGGAGGTGGAAGACCTCTACCACGGCACGGGACTCGCCTCGACGTTCCTGATCGGCCCGGCAGCACAGCCCGCCGATCTCGACGAGCTGCTCGCCGCCCGCGGCTACACGCGGCTCCGCCCGACGCTTCTGCAGACCGCCGACGTCGCGACCGTGCTGGAGCGGCTCCCGTCGAGCGACGTCGCCGTCCGGATCGACAAGAGACCGGACGCGGCCTGGCTGGATCTGTGGTCACTGACGGACGGCAGGGGCGGCGCCGAAACCCTCGCGGTGGCCCGCGAAATCATGGAGGCCACACCCGCGCTCTACGCCTCGGTAGAGGGATCGTCCGGCATCACCGCGATCGGCAGGCTCGCGCTCGTCGGCGCCTGGGGAGGCCTGTACGGGCTCGCCGTCCACCCGGACGCCAGACGCCAGGGCCAGGCCGCGGCCGTCCTCCGCGGGCTGCTGGCCGAAGCGTCGGGCCACGGCGTGGATTCGGTGTGGCTCCAGGTGCTCGCGGACAACGAACCGGCACTCAAGCTGTACGACCGCGCGGGCTTCACCACGGCCACGCGGTATCACTACCGGACGCGGCCCGTCGCGGGCTGACGGCTCAGGCGGGCTGGCAGGCCGGGCACCAGTAGAGATTGCGGCCGACGAGATCGGCGTGCGCCACCGACGTCCCGCACACCAGGCACTCCTCGCCCGCGCGGCGGTAGACGTAGACCTCGCCGCCGTGCCGGTCCTGACGCGGCGCGCGGCCGGTGGCCTCGGGCAGGTGCTCGGGCGCGACGGTGTCGATGCGGCCGACGCGGACGCCGTCCCGCATGAGCGCGACCAGATCCGCCCACATGTCGTCCCACAGCGCCTTGTCGAGGTCGCGGCCTGGCAGCAGCGGCGGGACGCCGTGGCGGAACAGCACCTCGGCACGGTAGACGTTGCCGACCCCGGCGAGCACCGACTGGTCCATCAGCAGCGCCGCGATCGACGTGCGGGAGCGGGAGATCCGGGCCCAGGCCCGGTCCGGGTCGGCGTCCGCGCGCAACGGGTCGGGGCCCAGGCGCGCCTTGATCGCGTCGACCTGCGCCTCGTCCAGCAACTCGCAGCGCGTCGGGCCGCGCAGGTCCGTCCAGTGGGTCCGGCCCGCCAGCCGCATCCTGACCTGGCCGACCGGCGTGGTCGCCGGCAGTTTCGCCTCGCCGAAGGTGCCGTACAGCCCGAGGTGGACATGCACCGTCCCGTGTGGACCGTAATGGTGGAACAGGTGCTTCCCGTACGCCTCGGCGGACTTCAGCACCTGACCGTCCAAACGGGACGCCTCGGCGGCGAACCGGCCCTGCGGGCTGCTGACCGACACCGGCGCGCCCGCGTAGCGGCGTTTGTGCAGGCGGGCGAGCCGGTGCAGGGTGTGCCCTTCGGGCATCAGGCCCCCGGCAGGGCGGGCGGGGTGCCGGTGCGCTCGTAGTCGAGCAGCTGCTGGACCCGGCGCGCGTGCCGCTCCTCCGGCGACACCGGAGTCGCGAGGAAGGCTTCGACGATCTCGGTGGCCTGTTCGGCGGTGTGCATCCGGGCGCCGACGCCGATCAGCTGCGCGTGGTTGTGCTCGCGGCAGAGCTTCGCGGTCTCGACGCTCCAGGCCAGGCCCGCCCGCGCGCCGGGCACCTTGTTCGCGGCGATCTGCTCGCCGTTGCCGGAGCCGCCGATCACGATGCCGAGGCTGCCCTCGTCGGCAACCACGCGCAGCGCCGTCTCGACGCAGAACGCAGGGTAGTCGTCGGCGGCGTCGTAGACCGCCGGGCCGATGTCCGTGACCTCGTGGCCCTGCTCGCGCAGGTGGCTCACCAGGTGGTTCTTCAGTTCGAAACCGGCATGGTCGGATCCCAGGTAAACACGCACGGCAAGGGAGTCTGCCATCCCGCCGGAGCACGGGCATGCTGTGGGGGTGGCAGCGACTTGGGGGCAGCCGGGCTACGACGTCCGGCTCGAATGGGGCGGCGAGGGCGTCGGCGCGCTCGGCGGGGTGTGTGCCGTCCTGGTCGTCGTGGACGTGCTTTCCTTCTGCACCACCACGGATCTCGTGCTGGCACGCGGCAGCCGGGTGCTGCCGGTGAAGTGGGGCGGCGAGCGCGGCATCGCCGTCGCCCGTGGCGCGGGGGCGATCATCGCCGGTGAGGGCGAGTGGACGCTGCGGCCGTCGTCTGTGACGGAGATCCCGGCCGGGAAGCTGCTCGCGCTGCCCTCGCCCAACGGCGCCACACTGTGCGAGGCCGCCGCGACGACCGATGCCCTGGTCCTGGCGGGCTGTCTGCGCAATGCTTCCGCGGTGGCGGCCCGTGCCCTCGAACTCGCGGAGGGTCGCCCGATCGGGGTCATCCCGGCCGGGGAACGCTGGGGCGTGGACTTGCTGAGCGAGGCCGTCGAGTTCGGGCCCCTGCGGCCGTGTGTCGAGGATCAGCTCGGCGCCGGAGCGATCATCGCCGCACTCGCCGCCGCCGGCCGGTCGCTCTCCCCCGAGGCCGCGCTGGCCGCCGCCGCGTTCGGCGCCACCGACATCACGGACGCGCTCACCCGGTGCGCGTCCGGACAGGAACTCATCGCCGCCGGGCACGCGAACGACGTCGTCCTGGCGGCGCAACCGGACGTGAGCACGGAGGCTCCCGTCCTGACCGAAAGGATCCTTTCTTGACCGAAGGACGCTGGCTCGAACTCGCGGAAGGCGTCTACGCCCGCCGGTACGAGGAGCTGGACCTGACCACCGGGCTCGTCGTCGGCGGCGAAGGCTGCCTGGTGATCGACAGCAGGGGCGATGTCGACCAGGGCGCCGAATTCGCCGCGGCAATCCGGGAGATCACCCCGCTGCCGTGGTCGGTTGTCTACACCCACGCGCATTTCGACCACTGCTTCGGCACGACGCCGTTCCTGCCGTGCGACGTCTGGGCGCAGGAAGGCTGCGTGGCCGAACTCGCCGCACACGGCGAACGAGCGCGGCAGCGGCGGATCGAGACCTACCGCGCCGAGGGCAAACCGCACATCTCCGACGCGCTGGAGCGGACCGTCATCACCCCGCCAGGGCGGCTGGTGACCGAACGCGCGGAGGTCGACCTGGGCGGCCGCGTCGTCACGCTGGTGTATCCCGGGCTCGCGCACACGGACCACGACCTCGTCGCCCACGTGCCCGACGCCGGGATCGCGTTCGCCGGGGACACCGTCGAGCACGGGCCGTCCGGCTTCACCGCCGATTCCTTCGGCACCGACACGCACCTCGCCGCCTGGGCCGCCGCGCTCGACAAGATCCTCGCGCTGCGACCGGAAACCGTCGTACCGGGACACGGCGATCCCGTCGGCGCCGGGTTCGTCGCACGGCACCGCGACGGCCTCCACCGGCTCGTCACCCTCAAAACCGCTGTCGCGGCGGGTGAAACGACCGAGGAGGAGGCCGTCGCGATGTCCCCCTACCCCGCCGACGTCACGCGTGCCGCATTGGGCACACCATGAGCCGGTCGCTCAGTCGAAGTTCAGCTCGCCCGTACGGGTGCGCTTGAGCTCGAAGAAGTCCGGGTAGCTCGCGAGCGCGACCGCGCCGTCGAACATCTTCAGCGCGTCCTCACCCCGCGGGATGGAGCTCAGCACCGGGCCGAAGAACGCCACGCCGTCGATGTGGATGGTCGGCGTGCCGACCTCCGTGCCGACCGGGTCCATGCCCTCGTGGTGGCTCTTGCGCAGGGCCTCGTCGTACTCGGCCGAGTCCCCCGCCTCGATCAGTTCGGGCGCGCCGACGGCTTCCAGGGCTTCCTTGATGACCTGGCGGCGGTCCTCGTTGCCCTGGTTGTGGTACCGCGTGCCGAACTCGGTGTAGTAGTCGCGGACGGCCTGCTGGCCCTTCTGCTGCCCGAGCGCGATGGCGACCCGGACCGGCGCCCAGCCCTCGGACAGCAGCGCCTTGTACCGCTCGGGCAGGTCTTCGCGGTTCTCGTTGAGCACCGAAAGGCTCATCACGCGGAAGTTCAGGTCGATGTCGCGGTGCTTCTCCACTTCGAGGATCCAGCGCGAGGTGATCCAGGCGAACGGGCAGATCGGGTCGAAGTAGAAGTCGACCTTGGTTGGCTTCGACTCAACGGTCATCGTCGTCATCTCTCCAGGTACGCGGGGTCCTCAGGACACGGGGGCGGCCGGGTGACGGCCGCACACCGCCATCCAACACGACCCGGTGCCCGGTTGTTCCCCATCGTCAGCGGGTGGCCACCCATGATTGGATGCTCGTAGATGGAAACCGAAACCGATACCACTGACCAGAGGTGCCCGTGCCCGCCCCGAATCTGACCCGAGACCAAGCCAAGCAGCGTGCCGACCTGCTCGACGTCGAGTCCTATGACATCGAACTGGACCTCACCGACGGCCGCGGCGGTCCCGGGGAGAAGACCTTCGTCTCGAAGACCACCATCCGGTTCTCGAGCGCCCGGGCCGGGGAGCGGTCCTGGGTGGACGTGGTCGCCGAAGGAGTCCGGTCCGCCACGCTCAACGGCACCGAGCTGGACGTCAGCGCGTACGTCGAGGACGACGGCATCGCGCTGCCCGGCCTCGCCGAGAGCAACGAACTCGTGGTCACCGCCGACTGCCGGTACATGAACACCGGCGAGGGACTGCACCGGTTCGTCGACCCGGTCGACGACGGCGTCTACCTGTACACGCAGTTCGAAACCGCCGACGCGAAGCGGATGTTCGCCTGCTTCGACCAGCCCGACCTCAAGTCGGTCTACCGGCTGACGGTGACCGCGCCGAAGGACTGGAAGGTCATCTCGAACGCGCTCGTCGAATCGGCAGGGGACACCCCGGAAGGCGCCGTGCGGACGGTGTTCAAGGTGTCCGAGCGGATCTCGACGTACCTGGTCGCGCTGATCGCCGGGCCGTACGCCGAATGGCGGGACGAGTTCTCCGACGAGCACCGCACCATCCCGCTGGGCATCTACTGCCGGGCGTCGCTGGCCGAGCACATGGACGCGGACAAGCTGTTCGTCGAGACCAAGCAGGGTTTCGCCTTCTACCACGAGAAGTTCGCGACGCCGTACCCGTTCTCGAAGTACGACCAGCTGTTCGTGCCGGAGTTCAACGCGGGCGCGATGGAGAACGCGGGCGCGGTGACGTTCCTGGAGGACTACGTCTTCCGCAGCCGCGTCACCCGCTACGCCTACGAGCGGCGTGCCGAAACGTTGCTGCACGAGATGGCGCACATGTGGTTCGGGGACCTGGTAACCATGCGCTGGTGGGACGACCTGTGGCTCAACGAGTCGTTCGCGACCTTCGCCAGCGTGCTCGCGCAGGCCGAGGCGACCGAGTACACCAACGCGTGGACGAGCTTCGCGAACATCGAGAAGTCGTGGGCCTACCGGCAGGACCAGCTGCCCTCGACGCACCCGATCGCCGCGGACATCGTCGATCTGCACGCCGTCGAGGTGAACTTCGACGGGATCACCTACGCCAAGGGCGCGAGCGTGCTCAAGCAGCTCGTCGCCTACGTCGGCCAGGAACACTTCCTGGAGGGGCTGAAGGTCTACTTCGGCAAGCACGCCTGGGGCAACGCGACACTGGCGGATCTGCTGGGCGCGCTGGAGGAGGCGTCCGGGCGCGACCTGTCGTGGTGGAGCGCGCAGTGGCTGGAGACCACCGGGCTGAACTCGCTGAGCCCGCGCTACGAGGTCGGCGCGGACGGCACGTTCAGCTCGTTCGCGGTCGTGCAGACCGGGGCGAAGCCGGGCGCCGGCGAGCTGCGCACGCACCGCGTCGCGGTCGGTGTGTACGACGAGGACGGTTCCGGCCGTCTGGTGCGCTCGCACCGGGTCGAGCTCGACGTCGACGGTGAGCGCACCGACGTGCCGGCGCTGGTCGGGGTGCCCGCGGGCAAGCTGGTGCTGGTCAACGACGACGACCTCACCTACTGCCGGATGCGGCTCGACCCGGCGTCGCTGACCACGCTGATCGACCGGATCGCCGACATCACCGACCCGCTCCCCCGCACGCTGTGCTGGTCGGCGGCATGGGAGATGACCCGCGAGGCCGAGCTCAAGGCCCGCGACTTCGTCACCCTGGTGGCGCGGGGCATCCACACCGAGTCCGAGGTCGGGGTCGTGCAGCGGCTGCTGCTGCAGGCGCAGACCGCGCTGAACTCCTACGCCGAGCAGGAATGGGCGGTCCAGAAGGGCTGGCCCGCGTTCACCACCCGGCTGCTGGAACTGGTGCGCGCGGCGGAGCCGGGCTCGGACCACCAGCTGGCGTTCGTCAACTCGCTCGCCGGTTCGGTGCTGGACGAGGAGACCCTGACGGTCATCGCGGGCTGGCTCGACGGCTCGGCGCCGCTGGACGGCCTCACCGTCGACACCGACCTGCGCTGGCGGCTGCTGCAGGCACTGGTGGCGCACGGCAAGGCGGACAAGGCCGAGATCGACGCCGAGCAGGCGCGGGACGACACCGCGGCGGGACGGCGGCAGGCCGAGCGCTCGCGCGCGCTGCGGCCGAACGCGGAGGCCAAGGCGGACGCCTGGCAGCGCGCGATCCACGACGACGAACTGCCGAACGCGGTCAGCGACTCGCTCATCTCGGGCTTCTCGCACCCAGGCCAGAAGGCGCTGCTCGGTTCGTATGTGGCGAAGTACTTCGACGTCGTCGACGAGGTGTGGCAGCGGCGTTCGAGCGAGCGTGCGCAGCCGACGATCATCGGCCTGTACCCGTCGTGGGCGGTGGAACCCGCCACGGTCGAGGCGTCGGACGCCTGGCTCGCCGGCGACCATCCGGCGGCGCTGCGGCGGCTCGTCTCGGAGGGCCGCGCGGGTATCGTCCGCGCACTGGCGGCGCGGGACTTCGACCGCTCCTGAGGGTTTTGGGCTGTGGGGCCTGCTGTGTCCCGAACGACGCGATGGGGACGTTGAACGTCCTCAACGGCGCGTTCGGGACATGGGGGCGGCGGGTCGTGTTCTCGTGCCCATGGGGCGTCTCCGCGTCCCGTGCGTGTGTCGCGGCTTGGCGCACCGCGCCTGACGCTCTGCTGGCCGGGCCTCCGGTGTCGCGAACGACGCGTTCGCGACGCTCATCGTCCTCAACGCGTCGTTCGGGGCACTCGCCGCGCCGCGCCGAAGGAATGAACGGAAGATTCAGTCCGCTCTGAGACCCCCTACCAGCCATCCTGGCAGCAGGGACCGACAAAGTCCGTGAAGGCCTCCTTACCGGCGCTGAGCGCCGGTAAGGAGGCCTTCACGGCATCCACGCCGGACCTGTCTCATATAAACAAAACCGACCCCCCGAGACCAATATGCGACG